>NZ_JAMXFI010000130.1:0-23134 GCF_025460875.1 Microvirga yunnanensis | reverse complement strand
TAATGGGCGAAAACCAGTTGCCGAAGGTGATCGCCGGTGTCAAATTCCAGGATGGCAGCGAGGTCATTCCGATGCCAACACACAGCGCCGCCTGATCGGCCCCATCACCTAAATTCCATCATAGCTGCGTCTCGCTCGCCCCGGGCGACAGCGAAGTGATCAGCCACACGGAACGACTGAGTTCCAATGAGACGAAGATTGCGCCAAGATCGATGCGGATAGCGGTCTGCGTGGGCCGGTGATCGAATGACATGGGTCGCCTCCAGCGTGAGTGGTTCAGCAACCTCACTCTGCCAGAGAGTGGACCGCTATCCACCCCCATAGGATCTGTAGTGCTAGGCCATCGAACGCTGCTGATATTGTTCGTTACGCTGATGCTTAAGTCTTTGTTGTTTCCATCGGTACAATAAGAACGAACCATGACGACGGAGTTGCCAGTCTGCAGCTCAGACGAGCCCCAAGCCTGATGAAACCTACGGCCAGTCAACAATGGGTCTTATTCGATCCGGTCGACCATGGGTTGCGTGATCAGACAGATGCCGCTCTCGGTACGCCGGAACCGCTGCCTGTCCGTGTCAGGATCCTCTCCCACGACCAGCCTCTCTGGAATGCGCACACCCCGATCGACAATAACCTTAGACAGCCGGGCCGAGCGCGCGATCTCAGCCCCGGGCAGCACCACCGCTTCTTCCAGAAAGGCATCTGAATGAACACGCGCTCCGGTAAACAGGAGCGACCGCCGCAAGACCGCTCCTGAGACGATGCAGCCGCCTGACAGAATGCTGTCGATCGCCTCCCCTCGCCCGGACCCGCCCTGGGTCAGCTTGGCCGTTGGGGTGATCTCGGCATAGGTCCAGATCGGCCAGTCCGTGTCGTAGAGATCCAAGCCCGGAGCCGCCTGGGTCAGATCAATGTTTGCCGCCCAATACGCATCGAGGGTTCCGACATCGCGCCAATAGGCCTCCGCCTCAGCGGACGAGCGGACGCACGAGGTCGTAAACCGGTGCGCCACTGCTTTGCCATGCTTGACCAGGTACGGGATGACGTCCTTGCCGAAATCGCGGCTTGAGCCCGGCTCGGCGGCATCCCGCCTAAGCTGGTCCAGCAGAAACCGGGTGTTGAAGACATAGATGCCCATGCTGGCCAACGCCATGTCCGGCATGCCCAGAGGATCGGCAGGCTTTTCCAGGAACGAGACGATTCGGTCGGTCTCGTCGATGCCCATGACGCCGAAGCCGGCTGCCTCCAGGCGCGGCACCTCGAGACAGCCGACGGTCACGTCGGCGCCCTGGCTCACATGCTGCTGGAGCATGACTTCATAGTCCATCTTGTAGATGTGATCGCCGACCAGGATCACGATGTACTCGGGGGCATAGCTCTCGATGATACCGATGTTCTGGAAGACCGCATCGGCCGTGCCCTCGTACCACATGGTCTCGGACACGCGCTGGCTGGCCGGCAGGATGTCGAAGCTTTCGTTGCGCTCGGAGCGGAAGAAGTTCCAGCCGCGCTGGAGATGGCGGATCAGACTGTGGGCTTTGTACTGGGTGGCCACCGCGATGTGACGGATGCCGGAGTTCAGCGCGTTCGAGAGGGCAAAGTCGATGATGCGGGACTTGGCTCCGAAGTACACCGCCGGCTTGACCCGCTTATCGTTGAGCTCGAGAAGGCGGCTGCCGCGCCCGCCGGCTAGAACATAGGCCATGGCACGGCGTGCGAGCCGGGCAGAGGCAGGGCTCGTGGGCATCGGCATCCCTCCCATCCAAGCAAGGCTCTACTGGCCTGCTAAGCTTCTATGCTCAGAGATGAGAGGAGGTTCCTCGGGGGCAAGGGGGAGCATCCGCCAGAGCAGGCTCTCTCTAAGCCAACAGAGTATGGACCGAGCGGATCCCACCGTCGGCTCCTTTCCTGAGGATCGAGCCCATGAGGCTGGCAATGAGGCTGCCCGGGAGCATACGCCGGGCGCACCTGAAGTCAGTTTCCCATCGTCCGAGAAGTGTGCCACGCTGCCGCGCCCCGATTGAGCTGCTTGTCACCTCCGGCAAATCAGCTCAGTCTGATCTCAGCTGCCTGTCGACGACAGCTATCGACGAGCCCCGGGAGTTGGCACGGATGGACTGCCCTCCCGGGCTCCTCGTCGGACCTCGGCGCCTACTGCAGGATCTATCCGTGGGCAAGTCAGGAGCCGTCCCTCATTCCCCTACTCCATCCTTGGTGCGACTTGCCTTGGTGCGACTTGCACTTTCTCGGAAGAGTGAGTCGAGCCGCTGCCTTACCTCCGAAGCGCTATGGCCATTCATCCTGCCTCACGGGCAAAGTGTTACCAAAGGGTTGATCCGAAGGGGCAGCGATGGCGAGGGTCGTTTCAACAATCCAGTACCTTGGTGCCGAGGGGCCGCCGTTCGCCGCCAATCTCAAATACCCGCAGGCCCGGTCCCTGACGGATCCCGAAGCTCACATCCTTTTGTTGTTGAAGGCCGGTAAGGAGCAGGCCGAAATCGCTGCTGAGGTTGGCGCGGACGAGACTGCTGTGAAAGAGCACATCAAGGCGATCCTGCGTAAAGCCATCGGATCTTCCAGCCAAAGGCCCGATCCGAAGAGAATCACATGCTGCGCGCCGGAAGCATCCCGTCCTGTTGCGGAGCATTGAGTGCACAGCAAACGGTCGGATAAGGAGTCGAGCCCTCCCTTCTCGACAACCCTTAGCAAGCGAGATCCGCCCGTCAGGAGACCTGACTTCTTTACTACTGATCCGGCTTGGGTGAACTTGAACTACGCGGCATAACGGAAAGACGGATGCCCAAAGTAGCTGCGGATTCGGCCGGGCGACCTGGCGAGCCGACGCATGTGGCTGATGACGGCGCGCTTGAGGGCGGGCTTGCTGCGGGCGGGCGGCTTGCGGGTCACCGCGTGCTTCAGGTCGGCGTTCAGGCCCTCGTCCGGGTTCAGCTCCGGGCTATAGGAGGGCAAGTGGAAGACCTCGATCTGCTCCGGATGCTCGGTCAACCAGTCCTGCACCGCCCGGGCCCGATGGACCGGCAGGTTGTCCCAGATCAGAAACACCTTGCCGTCGGCATCCTGGATCAACCGCCCGAGAAAGCGGATCAAGCTCGGAGCCTTGATGGCACCCTCGAGCACCATCCAGCGCAGCTCGCCCTTGTTGGTCACAGCCGAGATCAGGCCCAGTCCCGCGCGCTTGTGGCCGGGGCGCACCACCGGCGTCCGGCCCCTAGGGGCGAAGCTGCGGCCGCGCACGTCGTCGGAGCGCAAGCCGGTCTCGTCCCCCCAGAAGATCGTGCCCTTCTCCCGCTTGGCTTGCGCCACAATGGCCGGGTAGTCCTGCCGCAGCCAGCGCCGCACCGCCTTCGGTGACTGCTCGTAGGCGCGTCGGAGCGGCTTCTGGGCCGTGAAGCCCCAGCGTGCCAGGTAGGTGCTCATCGTGCGCACGGCCAGCCGGACCCCGCAGTGCTGCTCGATGAGCTCCCGCACCGCGGCCCGGCTCCACAGGGCGAACGGAAGACCGAGTTCGTCGGGCGTGTGCCGGCGGATCAGCGCGCGGACCTGCGCCTCCTGCTCGGCCTGGAGAAACCGCCCTGTGCCAGGGGCCGGGCCGCGCGGTCCGCTGGCCAATCCGGCTAAGCCCTGCTCGGCAAAGCGGCGGCAAATGTCGAAGACGCCGGTGCGGGTCAGGCCGACCTGCGCGGCAATGGCCTCATAGGTCAGACCGCTCTCGCGCAGGCCGATCACTTGCCGCCGACGCTCCTCTTGGGCTGCTGCGGGCAGCTTGCGCATATCCACATGCTTCATCCTGCCGACTTGGGTTAACTGACCGCGGATTTCAAGAGCACCCAAGCCGGATCAATAAAACCGTGCGCAGGTCGCCGTGCGCTCACGCAGGACGGCCTCCTGGTTAAAGCGCTGGCGGTACGCGGCGATAATGTCCGAGATCTTCCCTCGTGCAGTGGGATCACCGGAGTGGAGCACGGTCACGACTTCGGAGGCCTCCCGCTCGATGTGGCCGTTCGCATTGCGCCATTGCCCGGTTGCCTTTACCACTGTCAGGCCATCAGGGAAGCGTGGCGTGATGATCTCATTCAGGAACCGCCGCCACTCGGCCTCACGGACTATTCCTCCCCTCGGGCGGTTGCGGCCAAAGTAGAGCGTGTCGCGAACCATCGACTGATCCCCTGCCTCGCACACCCCTACACTCGGATGGATGGGCAACGAGGACGAGGCACAACCTGCTACTCCCGGCAGAAGCAGAAGCACCATTGCTTGCCAGTAAATGCGGTTAGCTTGCTTCCGGAGACCCATTCACTTGCCGGCCGCCTTGCGGAGGGCTGCATTGATCCGCTCCTGCCAGCCTGGGCCATCCTCCTGGAAGAACTCCAGCACATCCTGGTCGATGCGCAGGGTGACGGTCTCCTTCACGCCCGGAGTGGAAGGAGCCTTCGGCGGCTCCTCGATCGGCTTCGTGGTCGCCTTCCTGAAGGCCGCCTCCGCGGCCTCCAGTGGAACGCCTGGACGGCGCCCACTCGGTGATCTCGACATCATTGTCCTCCCGGCTAGATCCTGTCTCCTGTGATCTGAAATAGCGACACTTCTCAATGGAGCAACTCGAGGACGGGCATTCCATAGATGCTTGCCAATCTTGAGTCCCGAAACTAGCCTTCCTCCGCTGGGAAAGGGCGGCAAAGGCGGAATGGCATTAAGACACCATTCGAGCCGATGGAGAAGGACGGCAGACGACAATGGCGACAGGTACTGTGAAGTGGTTCAACGAGACCAAAGGTTATGGCTTCATTCAGCCGGACACCGGCGGCAAAGATGTTTTCGTGCACATCAGCGCGGTTGAGCGCGCGGGTCTCAGAGGCCTGAGCGAAGGGCAGAAGATCTCCTACGAGGTCCAGTCCGACCGCAAAACCGGCAAAGAGTCGGCGGTCGATCTGAAGGTTTAGGACGCTTCAAGATATTATGCGGGTCGCCCGCCGTTAGGACCGGCCGCTCCTGTCGGGGAGCGGCCTTTTTGTTGTGCCCCGCCCTGCCGAGTGCCCCTACTCTTGATACCTGATAATTGTTCTTCCAGCCGTGCGCGCATCATCGTTGAGCTTCTGAAGAGGCTCGTGCTGGTCATGGGCCATGATGGCTACTCTAAGATTGAGGCCCGAGGGACACGGGCGTTCGCTGGTAAGGGTCTTTGGAGGCAGATCCTTGAGACGCCCCCTAGATCCAACCATTTGGGGTTCCACATCGTTGATGTGAGCGATCCCTCCGACGCGAACGCAATCGCCTCGAGCAAAGGCTCAGCGTCCCTGCGGCTGCAACGACCCGGCGAGTTCCCGGATCGCGCTGTCCTCAATATTGAGCCCATCCGGTTCTCGCTCGGCCTTTGGATCCAAGACGGTCTCGAATGCCTCGGGCACGCGCGCCACGTTATCTGGCTGCGGCTGGGGCTCGCCAGGAGATTCATTCGCATGTGCAGGCCGATACTGTTGCTGCGCCACGATCCAGAGCGTGATGTGCGGCGCCATCGGGCAGCCTTCCTTATCGGTCATGCAGCCAGCTTGATCGTCTCGAAGCGGTATCGATGCCGCAGGCTCATTTCAGCGCGATGTCGCTTGCCGGGTCGGATAGGAATATCCGTGCCCCTGTATGATTTCGAGCACTGCATCAATGCGGGACTGAAGCTCGGCGCTGCCGGAGACCCAGCATGTGAATGCGCCGCTCTCGGCCATGATCGTTTAGACCGATCGCCGTGATGCCCGCACCATCGCCCAGGTGCTGCGCATAGGCTGGTTCAACCCCGTCGACTGAAACACGTTGCGTCTGATCTCCAATTTGCCCAGTCCGGGGTGGAGGTTACGTTGATGTCATTCCTCTATGCGTTCAAGATCCGGTACGGTCCGACAATGGATGGATGAGACCTCAGAGCGCCGAGTCTCTATCGGGGAGCATGACAGCCATGATCAGCCAGCCACAGCCATTCAGGCTGCATGTCGCCCACGCTGCCCTCACGGATCTACAGGAGCGCCTGTCACGCACGCGCCTCCCCGACCAGACTCCGGGGGAGTATTGGGCTTACGGTACGGATGTAGGTTACATCAGTACCCTCGTCGACTACTGGCGCGATCGCTTCGACTGGCGCACTCAGGAGGCGAGGCTCAATGCCTTTCCGCAGTACGAGGTGCGGCTCCAAGGCATCGATCTGCACTTCCTGCACGTGCCGGGCAAGGGTCCTGATCCCCACCCTCTCCTCCTTTCCCACGGCTGGCCCGGCTCCGTGTTCGAGTTCCTGGATCTGATCCCTCGGCTAACCGACCCTGAGCAGTTCGGCGGCGATCCGGCCGATGCATTTACGGTGATTGCTCCCTCCCTGCCCGGCTATGGTCTGTCGTTCACGCCCGGTCAGCCGCGGTTCGGGGTTGAGGCCATCGCGGATTGCTTTGCCGCGCTGATGAACGAAGTGCTGGGCTATCAGCGCTTTGGTGCGCAGGGGGGTGACTGGGGCTCGTTCATCACTGCTCGCCTCGGCTACGCCTACCCGGACCGCCTGTCGGGCATTCACCTCAACATGATGCCGATCCGGCGCGACCCGGCGATGGTGTCCAATCCCACGCGTGAGGAGAGCCGCTTTCTGGAAGAGCTTCAGCTCTGGCTCAAGGAGGAGACCGGCTACCAGTGGATCCAGGGCACGCGCCCGCAGACGCTGGCCTTTGCCCTGACGGATTCCCCCGCCGGTCTGGCCGCCTGGATCGTGGAGAAGTTCCGGGCGTGGTCTGACTGCGGCGGCGACCTCGAGTCTGTGTTCTCACGCGATCATCTTCTGGCGAACATCAGCCTCTACTGGTTGACCGGCGCAATCGGTTCGTCCTTCTGGCCCTACTATGCGCGCATGCATGGCCCCTGGCCGATTCCGGCAGGAGAGACCGTGACAGTCCCCACCGGCTATTGCGAGTTTCCGCGCGAGATTGTGCGGCCGCCGCGCTCTGTGGCCAAGCGGACATTCACGAACCTTCGGCGCTGGAGCGTGATGGAGCGAGGCGGGCACTTCGCTGCGATGGAGCAGCCAGACGCTCTGGCTCACGAAATTCGCACCCTGTTCCGAACCTTGCGCTGACGCAGGCGACTCATTGGTAAAAATCATCAGCACGGCGATAAGCTCGTGCCGGCTCTGCGGAGTGAGAAGCAGTCTATTCATAGCATCAAAATAACATAACAAATACAGGAGTGCAGACGCTGGAAGTCGGCCATCATCCAAGGTCAGGAAAGACCGCCGAAGGCATGACACTCTTGAGACAGACTGCGGCTCCGATACTATCGTGGTTGAGCCGCTTTGACCCTCCGGTCCCGAGGAGGCCTGCCGTGACCCGCATCACTGATCTCAAGACCTTCGACCTGCGCTTCCCCACCTCTCAGCATCTCGACGGCTCGGATGCGATGAACCCGGATCCGGACTATTCCGCTGCCTATGTGGTGCTCACGACCGACCACCCGGACTTGGCAGGTCACGGACTTACCTTCACGATCGGGCGCGGCAACGACATCTGCTGTGCCGCCATCGAGGCCATGCGCCACCTCGTGGTAGGGCTCGATCTCGAGTGGGTCAAGGACGACCCCGGCCGGTTCTGGCGCCATGTCACCGGCGACAGCCAGCTGCGCTGGATCGGGCCGGACAAAGGCGCCATCCACCTTGCTACGGGCGCCGTGGTCAATGCCGTCTGGGACCTCTGGGCGAAAGAAGCCGGCAAGCCGGTCTGGGAGCTGGTCGCCGACATGAGCCCTGAGGAGCTCGTCCGAGTGATCGACTTTCGCTATCTCACCGATGCGGTCAGACCCGAGGAAGCGCTGGAGATCTTCCAACGGGCCGCTGTCGGCAAGGCCGAGCGAAAGGTAATCCTGCAACGGGAGGGTTATGCCTGCTACACCACCTCGGCCGGCTGGCTCGGCTACAGCGACGAGAAGCTCTCCCGGCTGGCGTCCGAGGCGGTTGCGGCAGGGTTCCGCCACATCAAGATGAAGGTGGGCCGGGATCTTGAGGACGACATCCGCCGCCTGCGCATCTGCCGTGAAGCCATTGGTCCCGACGTGAAGATCATGATCGATGCCAATCAGGTGTGGGAGGTCGAACAGGCTATCGACTGGATTCGGCAACTGCAATTCGCCGAGCCCTACTTCATCGAGGAGCCGACCAGTCCGGACGATATGGAAGGCCACCGCAAGATCCGCGAGGCCGTTGCGCCCGTGATGGTTGCAACCGGCGAGATGTGCCAGAACCGCATCCTGTTCAAACAGTTCATCACGCGCAGTGCCATCGACATCGTGCAGATCGATGCCTGCCGGATTGGCGGTTTGAACGAGGTGCTGGCAGTTCTGCTCATGGCCGCGAAGTTCGACCTTCCGGTCTGGCCGCATGCCGGGGGGGTGGGCCTGTGCGAGTATGTCCAGCACCTCTCGATGATCGATTATCTGTGCGTATCCGGCACCAAGGACGGGCGGGTGATCGAGTATGTGGACCATCTGCACGAGCACTTCGTCGATCCCTGCGTGATCCGGGACGCGGCTTACATGCCGCCTCAGCGACCGGGCTTTTCCATCGAGATGAAACAGTCTTCAATTCGGCAGCATCTCTTCCATGGATCTGCTGCTGAGTAGCAAAGTGCCTGGTCAGTGATCTGAATTCCGAAGCATGCTTGGGCTTGGAGCCCAAGAGGCGATTGCATGGTGTAATCTAAGCCTTAGGCCGCATTCAGTCGGTTCACAGCCCCTTCAGAGCTACATAATTGCAGGCAAGCTGACTGGTGCAACGTTGGTTGCATGCGGCTGGCTCTTGGCCCAACATCCTCGACATTCAATCCTTCGGAGGAAAAAGACATGCGAGAACCCGGCGCAACCACAGTTGCCTTAGGCCGGACCGATCTCTCGGTTTCGAAGCTCTGTTTCGGTACCTCAGCCCTTGGAGACATGCCGGATACCTATGGCTATGGGGTTGATGAACACAGGGCCAAGGAGACCATCCGGGCGATCTTCGCCGGGCCAGTGAACTTCCTCGACACCTCTCGGAACTACGGACTCGGCCGCAGCGAAGAAAGGATCGGCGCCGTGATCCGCGAGCGGGGTGGACTTCCCGCCGGGTTCGTTGTGTCGACCAAGCTTGATCGGGATCCGGATACGGGCCGGTTCGATGCGGCTCAGGCGCGCCGCTCTCTTGAGGAGAGCCTCGCAGCTCTAGGCCTGGATCAGGTCCACCTGCTGCACCTTCACGATCCTGAACATGCAGCTTCTTTGGACGAGATTACGAGTCCCAATGGTGCTCTAAGCGAGTTGTTCAAGATGCGGGATGAAGGGCTAGCGACGGCGGTCGGCTTGGCGGCAGGCCGTGTCGACGTGATGATGCCGCTCCTGCGCGACTGGGACTTCGACGCGCTCATCACCCACAATCGCTACACTCTCGTCAATCGGAACGCGGAGCCGATGATCGACCTTGCGCATGCCAAAGGGATCGCAGTTCTGAACGCGGCACCCTACGGCAGCGGAGTTCTCGCCAAAGGCTCGGACCAGTATGCCCGCTACGCCTATCAGGACGCGACGGGCGATCGTCTCGCGCCCATCCACCGCCTCGAAGCGGCCTGTCGCCAGCACAATATCCCGCTTGGCGCTCTCGCGCTGCAATTCTCCATGAAAGACCCACGAATTACCTCGACGATCTGCGGGGTCAGTCGGCCGGAGCGTGTCGCGCAGACCCTCGAATGGGCAGAATGGCCCATTCCGGAACACGTCTGGAGTGAGTTGTCGTCGGTGCCGGTCACGACGGAAGACCCGGAAGCGACCCGTCACTACAAGCTTGGGTGATCCGCCCGGTTGCAGCAACTTGGGAAGGTTACAGCAGGCTGGTCCGAACCAGCCACTCAGGCAACAAGACCGGAGAGCTGATTGACGACACGGATTTCGCCTGTCGCTCTATAGCATCGTGCGGTGGTCCAGATCTGGTCGACGTCGGGTGCATTGTCGATAGCTGCAAGCGATGCGACGATTGCAGCGACGGATTGGAAAACTACTGCAACCACATGGTCGGCACCTATAACGGCCCCGCGCACGATGCACCCGGTCACACGCTGGGAGGCTACTCGCAGCAGATCGTGGTGCACGAACGCTACGTGCTGCGCATCAGTCACTCCGCGGAGCAATTAGCTGCAGTCGCGCCGCTTCTGTGCGCCGGGATCACCACCTACTCACCCCTGAGGCACTCGAACGTGGGTTCCGGCCACAAGGTGGGCGTGGTCGGCATCGGCGGCCTGGGTCATATGGACATCAAGCTCGCGCACGCAATGGGCGCCCACGTGGTGGCGTTCACCACCTCGGAGTCGAAGCGCGAAGCCGCAACAGCGCTGGGCGCGCATGAGGTCGTCGTCTCCCGCAATGCCGAAGAGATGGCAGCTATAACCTACGACGGGACACCCCTGTCGATCAGGTTCGCCGCCAGTGACATGCACTGTTAACGTCGGCAATGGCTTAAAGAGTAACGAACACCAAGTGAAATGAACGTCGGCTCACCGCCTAATGAACTGATTAAAAGCGCTTCTTTCGAGATGCACCGCTAAAGCGCTTTTGATCTGGGCGTGAATCCATTCGGGTGGGTTGCGCGTTGACTGGGATATGGCCCGGGAGGCCAGCCATGCCCCAGCCCTATTCCCCTGATCTTCGCGAACGCGTTCTGGTTGCCTGCGAGCGTGGCGACCTTCCTCAGGTCGAGATCGCCCGCCGCTTCCAGGTCTGTCCCGCCACCGTGTCGAACTGGCGCCGCCAGGAGCGTGAGGAGGGCCGGCGCAAGCCCAAGCCGCACAGCGGCGGCGTGCCCTCGCGCCTGGATGCCGCAGTTCTCGAGGTGCTGCGCCAGCTCGTGCTCGAAGACAATGACGCGCTGCTGCGCGAGTACCGTGAGCGCCTGGCCGAGCGCACGGGTGTAACGGTGTGTCTGGCGGTGATCTGCGAGGCGCTCAAGCGGCTCAAGCTGCGTCCGAAAAAAAGACCCTTCGGGCGGCCGAGCAGGAGCGGCCCGAGATTGGAGCCGAGCGCGAGGCTTACCGCCAGCAGATGAGCGAGCTCCCTGCTGAACGGCTGGTGTTCCTGGATGAAAGCGGCGTCACCACCAAGATGGCGCGCACCCATGCCCGAGCCCCACGCGGGCAGCGCGCCTATGGCTCGATTCCGCTCGGCTCGTGGCAGCGGCTGACGGTCTTGGGCGCACTCGCCTGTGAGGGCCTGATTGCCACGATGAGCATCGAGGCATCGACCTCGACTCCTGTGCTGCTGGCCTATCTTGAGCAGGTGCTGGTGCCCAGGCTCCAGCAGGTGAAGCCCGACGCCATTCTGGTGATGGACAACCTGCGCCCGCATCACGCCACAGAAGTGCGGGACCTGCTCGACCGGGCTGGGATTGGACTGTTGTGCCTTCCACGCTACTCACCGGAGTTCAACCCGATCGAACCCGCCTGGGCGAAGATGAAAGAGCCGCTTAAGGCCAAAGCGCCACGCACTCTTGAAGCCTTGGAAGCCGAGCTCAAACCCGCCCTCGACACCATCACTGCAAAAGATGCTCAGGGCTGGTTCAGGCATGCCGGCTATGCCCTACACTGAAACCAAAAGCGCTTTAACAGCCCTTTCACGACAGTGTTGTCACCCGGAGTCTCCTCACAGGCCGGCTGCTAACGTGATTGAATCCGCGACCTGCTCATAGCGATCCGATAATGTGGCAGTCGCGACGCGCAAGTAGCGTGTTGGCAGGATGGCGAACTTTGCACCGGGATGGACCGCAATTCCGTGCGCGGCGAGTGTCACCATGGCGAATGGCTCCGAGGCCACGGGAACCCAGGCGCACAGCCCCGATCCATGGGTGGCGGGAACTCCTCTGAATTGCAAAGCGCTGACCAAATTGTCGCGCCGGTTTTGGTAAACCGCCCGAGCTTGATCAACCAAAGCCTGCGTCCCCGGATCACGCAATAGCCAAGCGGTGGCTGCTTGAAGAATGCGGCTCGTCCACCCAGCACTGAAGCTTCGATAGGATTGGATTTGGTCGACAATGGCTCGAGTGCTCGAGAGGACGGCAAGCCGCAAGTCAGGCCCATGGGTCTTCGAGAACGATAGAATATGGATGACCCGGCTGGGAAAGTGTTCACCGAGGGAATGACGCGCCGCCGCCGAAATGTCCCCGGTTCCATCGTCTTCGACAATCAGCGTGTCGCTGTCCCGCAGCACCTCGGCGAGAGCTTCTAGGCGCTTTCGACTGACGCTCTGGCCAGTGACGGAATGGAGTCGCGGCTGGAAAATGAAGGCAACGGGTTTGGACTTCAGCGCCGCCTCGAGCGCCGGCGGCAATGGTCCTTCGCTGTCGCACTGAACTGGAATGATACGTACGCCTCGGTCCTCCAGAATATCGAGGAGACGCATGCCGGTCGGGTCCTCGATTGCGACCGAAGCACCCGGCGGCAACAGAGCATGAACCAGCGTATAGACTGCATTGTAGCCGCCGTTTGTGGCCAAGAACGCTTCCGGCTCGTAAGGCCAGATCTTTCTGACCTCATGCTCCAGCTCCGGTACGATGCGGTTGCGCTCATAGCTATTGAGGTTCTCTGCCGAGGCGCCATAGGCCATGGCTTCGGCGAGCGGCGGCAGCAGGCGAGGGTCAGGCACGGCTGCAGTCAAGTTCAGAATGCCCTCGCCATAATTGCCGGAGCTTCCCAGGCGATGCGGTTTAGCGATGAAACGGTCACCGCTGATCCAGGTGCCGGTTCGACCCCGCCCGCTGATGATCTTTTGACGGCGCAGCTCGCTCCAAGCCTCCGAAATGGTCGCAGGGCTCACTCCGAGGACAAATGCGAGATCACGAATTGGGGGCAACTTTGTACCGACAGGAAGTGCTCCGGCGCGGATCAGAGCTCTGGTTTCAAGCGCAATTCCGCGAATGGTCCTGTCCGTGAGGTTCTTCGCGAACCACTGAGCGTCTCTGTTATCAGTCATGCTGCGCCAAACTTTTAATGTTCAATAACATAAAACCGTTTGATCAGAAGAATATGAACATTTTAGATAATTGGAAAGACAAGTTTGTTGTAGGTGAATGCTGATGCCGCTGACCCTTCGTCTCGCCCTCCGTGATTGGGACTACATGACCCCTCTCGTGCTGGGCGACGTCCGATCGCCACGCCTCGATGTAAGGGTTGATCGCGTTGGGACTCTTATCTCGAACGTTGCGCTCGACCCTGCGTACGAAGCTGCCGAGATGTCCTTCAGCCGCTACTCACAGCTCCGGCACGATGGCGATGACAGTGTTGTCGGCATGCCAAACTTCATCATGCGCGGCTTCCGCCATCGGTGCATCATCACGACAAAGGGTAGCTCCATCCGCAGGCTCATGGATCTTGCTGGCAAGAAGATCGGGGTGACCGGCTGGCGGGATTCCGGCAATACTTGGACCCGCGCCGCTATCCGCCGCGAGGGCGTCGGGATTGAGGATGCCGTGTGGTATGCGGGGCGATTGACGGAAGCTCATCCTATCACGGACCGCCTTGACGGCTTCGGTCGCCCAGGTCGCATTGAGGCCGCTCCTGGCGAACGGCCTATGGTCGAGCTTTTGAAGGATGGTGGCCTCGACGCTGTCCTCACGCCCTTCATGCCGCCGGGGTTCTTCGATGAGGACTCTCCCTTCCGCCAAGTGCTTGACGATTTCAGAGCAACCGAGGTCTCGTACTTCCGTGATGTTGGCTACGTGCCCGGAATGCATCTGATCGGCTTTAAGGCCGAGTTCGTGCACGAACATCCCTGGGTCATGGACGAGCTCAACGAGCTCATTGATGCCTCCCAGCGCATGTGGCTGCAGAAGCGCGAGAAGTATGCGGACACGACACCCTGGATGATCGACGAACTTCGTCGCTGCGCCACCGATTTGCCCCCCTCCTGGAATATCAGTGGACTTGAGGCGAACGAGAAAATGATCGGCGACTTCGCGACTGAGCTCTACGAGCAGAAAATTCTTCAGCGCCTGCTGACGCCTGCGGAACTCTTCCCCTGGCATGCAAAGAACGGCCTTTCATAAGCCCTACCCGAGCCTTGGGGCGTTTTCCTAGAACGATAAGAGGGAACAGGATATGCATTCAAAATTGATCGCTTCCGCTACTATCGCTGCCGTGATGTTTGCAGGCCCAGTCCTCGCCCAAGAGGCTGCCATTCCCAAGCAAACTGTCAATGAACAGCTACGGGCGCGTCTACCGGAAAGCATTCGTGCTGAAGGCAAGATGATCTCGGTCAACAATGGCTCATTTCCTCCTTACGAAATCGTCACGGGCACCGAGATGACGGGCGCGAGCGATGATTTGACAGAAGCCATCGGCCAGGTTCTCGGTATCAAGATCGAGCATGCCACGGTCGGTGGGCTCCCAGCTCTGCTCGCCGGCGTCAATTCCGGACGCTATCAGTTCGCGTTCGGTCCCGTCGGCGACTTCAAGAGCCGCGAGGAGGCCAACGACTTCGTCGACTGGGTTCAGGAGTTCGTCGTCTTCTCCGTTCAAAAGGGTAATCCGAAGAACATCACCTCGCTGGACACTGCATGCGGCAATCGGATTGCTGTCATGGCCGGTGGCTCGGCCGAACGCGTGATCCAAGCCCAGGCGGAGAAGTGCAAGGCCGATGGTAAGGAAGCGATTACGGTACAATCCTATACCGACCAGCCGAGCTCAATCTTGGCTGTCCGCTCGAAGCGCGCTGATGCCTTCTTCTCCTCCCAAGCGCCTCTCACCTACTTCGTCTCTCAGGCGAATGGTCAGCTCGAATTGACAGGTGTAGGCCAGAAGAATGGCTTCGAAGACCTCTATCAGGGTGCCGTCGTGCCAAAGGGCTCTCCGCTCGGTCCCCTGCTCCTCGATACAATTAAAGTGTTGATGGACAACGGGACCTACGCGGCGATCATGAAAAAATGGGGCCTTGAGAACAACATGCTCAAGGAGCCCGGCATCAATCTCGGTGGGGTTCTTCCGAAATGAGCCGGATTTATTTAACGAGCGCATCACCGGAAGGTGACGCGCCCTTCCGGGACGTGGCGACGGCACACTCGCCCTTCCGCACAGGGCGCCTGATCCTCTGGATCGTCATCCTCATCGTTGCCGTGGATTTCGCGTGGATCGTCGCGCATAACGAGAACTTCGGCTGGCCCGTTGTCGCCGCCTATTTTTTCGATCCGACGGTGATCAGCGGCCTCTATGTAAGCCTTGGATTGACCGTCGTCGCCATGGCGCTCGGCACAATACTCGGGCTAGGCCTTGCCATCGCGCGTATGTCCAAGGATGGCTTAGCGAACACGTTCGCGGCACTATTCATCTGGTTCTTCCGCGGCACGCCGCTCCTCGTGCAGCTGATCTTCTGGTACAATCTCTCGACCCTGTTCCCGCAGCTCTCAATCGCGGTTCCCTTCGGTCCGACCCTCGCAAGTTGGGACACAAATTCGGTGATCACGCCTATGACGGCCGCGATCGTCGGATTGGCGCTCAACGAGGCGGCCTACATGGCGGAGATCATACGGGGAGGTCTTCTGTCGGTTGATCGCGGTCAGACCGAGACGGCCGAGGCGTTTGGCATGACGAGGGCGCGAGCCCTTTGGCGCATCATCATTCCGCAGGCCATGCGTTCGATCGTGCCGCCGACCGGCAACCAGCTCATCAGCATGATCAAGGCGACCTCCCTGGTGAGCGTGATCGCGATGGCCGATCTGCTCTACTCTGTGCAATCCATCTACAACCGCACCTTCGAGATCATCCCGATGCTGCTCGTGGCCGTCATCTGGTATCTCCTCATCACCTCGATCCTCAATGTCGGACAGAGCTACATCGAGGCCTATTACGGCCGGAGCGACCGCCGAACAAGAGCCGCCGAGAAGCCGGCTCTCGCCGGCGCCGCCGTTCAGGAGGCAACCCATTGACTGCGCTCCAGACCGTGAATCCTCTCGTCCAAGTCCGTGACGTTCACAAGTCCTTCGACCAGCTCGAAGTGCTGAGGGGCATTGATCTCGATATCGCCCCGGGCGAGGTAGTCGTGATCCTCGGCCCGTCGGGCTCCGGGAAATCGACGCTCCTGCGCTGTATCAACCACCTGGAATCCATCAACAAGGGCTTCATCGCGGTGGATGGCGAGCAGATTGGCTACCGGCTCCGCAAGAATCGTTTGGAAAAGCTCTCGGCAAACGGCATCGCTCGCCAGCGCCGCAAGATTGGCATGGTGTTCCAGCAGTTCAATCTCTACCCGCATATGACGGTGCTGCAGAACATCATCGAGGCGCCCGTGGGCGTCCACGGCGAAAGCCGTCAGGAGGCCACCCGGAACGCCCTGACGCTCCTGGAGCGGGTCGGCCTGTCGGAGAAGGCCGGCAGTTATCCCCGCCAGCTGTCGGGCGGCCAGCAGCAGCGCGTCGCGATTGCCCGCGCTCTGGCGATCAAGCCGAAACTGATGCTGTTCGACGAGCCGACATCGGCGCTCGATCCGGAATTGGTGGGCGAAGTGCTGGCGGCCATGCGCGATCTCGCCAAGCAGGGTCTGACCATGATCGTCGTCACGCATGAGATCAGCTTTGCGCGCGAGGCGGCCGACCGGGTGGTGTTCATGGACGGTGGCAAGGTCGTCGAGATGGGCCGCCCTGAAGATGTGATCGGCAACCCACAGCATCCCCGCACGAAGTCCTTCCTGTCCCGCTTTCTGTAAGCGCTGGCAGGTCGCCTTTCCTCGAAGCCACTCATTTACCGCATCGCGATCAAATCATGCTTAACGACAACGTTTTCGCCAGAGTCTCCGATTTCGAAGCCATGGAAGCGGAGCTCACCGGCATCCGCCGTCATCTCCACGCCAATCCGGAACTCTCCTGCGAGGAGGTGGAAACGGCGCGCTTCGTCGCCGAGAAGCTGGAGAGCTGGGGCTACGAGGTCACTCGCAACGTCGGCGGCCACGGCGTTGTCGCGCGTCTCAGCGCCGGCACTGGGAAGAAGGGGATTGCTATCCGCGCCGACATGGATGCGCTTCCCATCGCGGAAGAGACCGGCTTGACCTATGCCAGTCGAAGCCCCGGCAAGATGCATGCCTGTGGTCATGACGGACACACGACAGTGCTGCTGGGCGCGGCCGAGTATCTTGCCCGCACCCGCCGCTTTGACGGGACCGTCACCCTGATCTTCCAGCCGGCTGAGGAGGGCGGCAAGCCCAGCGGCGCCCAGGCCATGATCGCCGACGGTCTGTTTCAGCGCTTTCCGTTCGACGCGATCTTCGGCCTGCACAACCATCCTGGCGCGCCGGAAGGCAACATCCTTCTGCGCTCCGGTCCGATGATGGCCTCGGCCGATACCGTCCACATCACCATCAGGGGTGTTGGCGGCCATGCCTCGCGCCCCCATCTGACCGTTGATCCCGTGGTGATCGCCTGCAATCTCGTCGTCTCGCTTCAGACCATCGTGTCGCGCAATGTCGATCCGACCCAGACAGCCGTCGTGACCGTCGGGACAATTCATGCGGGCAGCGCGGTCAACGTGATCCCGGAATCCTCGAAGCTCGCGTTCAGCGTGCGCTCCTTCGATCCGAAGGTTCGCGATCTGCTGCAGGCGCGGATCGTGACGCTCACGAAATCTGTCGTCGAGGGCCACGGCGCCACCGTTGAGATCGATTACCAGCGCGGATATCCGGTCGTCGTCAATTCCGAGGCGGAGACGGCCTTCGCGCGCGAGGTCGCTGAGGAACTGATCGGACCAGAACGGGTCTCGACCTGCCACCTCATTCCGGGGAGCGAGGATTTCGCCTTTTTCCTCGAACGTAAGCCTGGAAGCTTCCTGCGCCTCGGCAACGGGCTCGATTCCGCAATTTTGCATAGCTCAAAATACGACTTCGCTGACGGGAGCTTGACCACCGGAGCCGCGCTTTGGGCCCGCCTAGTAGAGCGCTATCTCGCCTCATAGTCTTCTGGGCAAATTTTGCTTCTGCCACGAGCCTGTGACCTGCGCCGGTTCCGTCAACGATGCGTCGCGCGGCGTCAGCGGCGGTAGGACGTCCGGTCATTGGCACCAATCCTCGATAATCCGGCCATAGGCCTCCACGGCTTGGTCGATGCGCGAGGTGAGGCAGTACTCGTCTGTCTGGTGCGCCATGGCCGCCTCTCCAGGACCGAGGATGACTGTTGGCAGCTTGCCCATGGTCGGGGTCAGCGCCGATGCGTCGGTGAAGTAGGTCGCCGCCTGCGGCATGGGCATCGCAAGGAGCAGCGCCATGATCTCGAAGACCCGCTGGATCCACGGGCCGCTGGGATCGGTCCATACGGCGGGCACGTCGATGATTGGCGAGATCTCCATCTCATCGCCCAGAAAGGTCCCGACCACCTCGCGCACAGCGGCATGCGCTGGACCCGGCACCGTGAGAGAATCGAGGCTCACCTCGGCGCGGTCGGGAACCGAGTTGGTTTTCAATCCGCCGTGGAAGGTACCAATGTTCAACGTCGGCCCGCCCAACACCTTGTGTCGCTGCACGTTGAAGTCAAAATCCGTCAGCCTCACGACCGCGTGCGCTGCTTTGATGACGGCGTTGTCGCCCTTCTCTGGCATCGAGCCGTGAGCGGTCACGCCCCGTGCGACGGCTTTCAGCCACAAGGCTCCCTTATGACCGATGAGCGAGGCGTTGGAGGTTGGCTCGGCGACGATCAGGGCTTGTCACGTTAACTGAAGTTGGACGAGTTGAGGCAAACTTTGCCGCCTGAGTGGCTCAACCGGCAACGCAGGCTGCAGCGTTCCACGCCGCCATGGCGTCGAGGCGGTGAAAATGGATCGCAAGAGCAGAGCGGCGGGAGCCGGGTGGAACGAACAGATTGCGAGTAGCCGAGAAGACGCTGGCGAACCGCTGCAGGCCTCCGGTTAATCGAAAGCCCTGCATTACCCGCTCTCGCCGGCGCAGCGGCAAGTGTAAATTCTCCGCCTGATTGTTAAGTCCCTTGTGCGAGCGGTGTTCTACCGGCGGCATGACCTGACGATGGGCGGCAGCGTAAGAGCCGAGCTTGTCGGTGATCAGCCGCCTGGGCGCATGTCCCTGCCTCTTCAACAGGCGTCTCAACAAGCGCTTGGCCGCCTTGGTATCGCGCCGGCAATGGACGATCCCGTCGAGCACGCAACCGTCTTGGTCGACTGCCCGCCACAGCCAGTGCTTCTGACCTGCTATGGTGATCACAACCTCATCAAGATGCCAGATATCGTGACGGCTCGGCGCCCTGCGCTTGAGGCGGCGGGAATAAACTGGGCCGAATTTCAGGGCCCACGTGCGGACCGTCTCGTAGGAGACGACAATGCCGCACTCGAGGAGCATCTCCTCCGCCAGTCGTAAGCTCAGGGGAAACCGGAAGTACAGCCAAACGGCATGGGCGATGATCTGAGTTGGGAACCGGTGGAGCTTGTAACTGACGGGATTGGGCATGCGCCACTCTTAAGCTACAAGCCTCTGATCAAAAGTTACCGTGACATCGCCGCGGAACCGACGACGGCTTTCTTAGGAGTGGTCGAACGAGAACTCAAACCAGGGATCAGCACCAAACCCGCAAGCGGGGTGCGGATGATCGGCCTCTGTGCGAGACGACAAGGGTGGCCGCGTCGCTCGGGACAAGCGGATTGAGCCGGGAGACGACCGTCGCGTAAATGGTCAGTAAGAACCGGGAACTCAGGATCGGCTGCGGGGTGATTTAGCCCCGCGGCGCCTTGGAGAGCCAAAGGCATATGCGGAACGGGTTGGGCTCTTAGAGGCTTCCCATCATGAACTCCAGGGTGGAGTGGACAGCCGAGGTCGCGGCAAAGGCATAGAAGAGATAAAAGCCGTTGAACCGCACCCCTGTGCGTGCGGCCAGGCTATCAAAGCCAGGTGGGCTTGCTTCCGGGGAGCGGAGAGATTGTTCAAATGCCCAGTGCTCGGAGTCAATGAATTGGGGAACTGGGTGATCCTCCGGGACGGCACAGACGATTTCAGGAAGACATTTGTTCCTGAACAAGTTGTAGGCACAAATATCACCGTGACGTGCTGGCTCGGGTTGCTGAACGAAGCTCATGCAATATCCTCCCAAGGCTGACACCATCTTGCCCTTGGTTCAAGGCGCTCTGATGAAACTAGTACCGCCTTCAGTGGCAGGTTCGCACCTCACCTGACGGATAGCTTGACCATACTCAAAGCTGAGGTTGCACCACCCTGGCGGCGCGGTTAGACGGCACTATCAAATGACCTGGACCGCTCGATGGACTCTCTCGCGGATCTCGTTGGTTTGTCCGGGAATTCGCCTGTTCGCGGCCTCTGGGGATGGCTGCACCTCTTGGCCCGTCTGCGTCAGGTGATGCCCTTTGGCCGCCTCTTGGCCTCGTCCATTCGAAAAACCGGGACTTTACGCTGATTGGTGAGGGCTGCTGGATCGGGTGAGACACTCTCTGGACAAACCAGACAAACAGCTGGTTCTCAATGATCACTGGCTCCTACCGACAGCGATTGCGACAAATTGCAGCGCTAGCATCAGTCACATTTGCACTCTTCATGAATAAAGCTAAGGAAAATAGATCTATCCCATGCGATTTGACGAAGCCGGCAAAGCCAGCGCTGATCGGCCGGACGGCAAGAACAATCAAGAACAAGGACTTAGGGGGCTATGCCTGCTGTCACTTCCGTTAACATCAGTGCCGATAACTCTATCGATGGCCTCCTCGGCGAGCTGAAATGGGCCGCCAACAGCTTCACCTACAGCTTCCCGGCGGCCAGCTCCTATTACGGCACCGGTTATGGCAACGGAGAGACTTCCACAAACTTCGGCGCCCTCAACACCATGCAGCAGTCGACCGTACGTGCTGCACTCTCGATGTACGCGTCGGTCGCGAACCTCACCTTCACACAGATCAGCGAGACCTCAACCCGGCACGCCGATCTGCGGTTTGCCATGTCCGATTTGCCCAATACGGCCTGGGGCTACTTCCCGGCCACGTCGGTCGAGGGCGGTGACGCTTGGTTTAACAAGTCCAGTGGCTCGTATAGCAATCCCATGAAGGGCAATTACGCTTACCTGACCTTCCTGCACGAGATTGGGCACACGCTCGGCTTGGAGCACCCTCATGAAAGCGGTATGCCGGTGGACCGAGACTCCATCGAGTATACGGTCATGAGCTATGCCTCCTTCATCGGAGCATCGACCGGCACCGGCTACGTCAACGAGACCTGGGGTTTTGCTCAGTCGCTGATGATGTATGACATCTCCGCCGTGCAGCAGCTCTACGGTGCCAACTACACCACCAACAGTGCGGCCACGGTCTATTCCTGGAGTGCGACGACCGGCGAGATGTTCATCAACGGTATCGGCCAGGGGCCCCCTGGGGGCAACCGGATCTTGCTAACCGTCTGGGATGGTGGCGGAGCCGATACGTATGATTTCTCGAGCTATAGTGCCAACCTTAAGGTCGATCTGCGTCCGGGGAACTGGACGACCACCTCTACGGCCCAGCTGGCCGGGCTGCGCTATGACGGTTCTAAGCTCGCGGCTGGCAACATCGCCAATGCCTTGCTCTACCAGGGCGATACCCGCTCGCTGATTGAGAATGCCGTTGGCGGCTCAGGCTCGGACACGATCATCGGCAACCAAGCAGCGAACGCGCTCAGCGGCAATGCCGGAGGCGACACGCTCACTGGCGGTCAGGGGAATGACCTGCTGGACGGAGGGAGCGGCACGGACACCGCTGTGTTCACCGGAAATCGTTCCGACTACGCCATCAGCTGGCATTCTGACGGTTCAATTGAGATCACAGATCTTCGCTCCGGAGCACCGGACGGCAATGACCTTGTCTTGAATATGGAATGGTACCGGTTCGCGGACAGGTTATATGAACTCGCGGAGTTCGCGCCGTCATCGGGTGATCAAACGCTCATTGCAATCGATCAAACACCCGTAGACACGCCGAGCAGTCCCGTCGTCCCTGACCCATTGGTCTCTGATCCAGAGGTAACACTTACCCGCAGGGCAGATCCCATACCGGTCAACCTGACCCTATCCGGTACCAGCAGCAACGATAAGCTCGTCGGAGGTGTTGGCGATGACACCCTTTATGGTGGAGCTGGCAGTGATGTTCTGATCGGTGGCGCCGGCCGCGACTATCTCAATGGCGGCAATGGCATCGACTCCGCCAGCTATGCCAATGCCTCTGCGGCTGTCGTAGCCAATCTGACCTCACCTGCGGCTAACCAAGGAGAGGCCGAAGGCGACCGCTTCTCCAGTGTTGAGGGTCTCATCGGCAGCGCTTATGCAGACAATCTGGTCGGCAATAGCGTGGCCAACACCATCAAAGGTGGGACAGGCAACGACGGGCTCTCTGGCCAAGGCGGTAGCGATGTTCTTTCCGGTGGGAGCGGGGACGATATTCTGATCGGCGGCTCTGGCAGGGATGTGCTGTATGGCGGCAGCGGGGCGGACACGTTTTTGTTCACCTCAACCGGTCAATCCCGCGGGTCTTCCATCGACACGATCAAGGACTTCATTCGCAGAAGCGACCATATTGATCTGCGCAGCATTGATGCCAACGCCAAGGTCACCGGCAATCAGGCCTTCAGCTTCATCGGCAGATCGGAGTTTACTGGAAAATCCGGTCAACTAAAGTTCGTCAACGGTGTCGTGTCAGGTGACGTGAATGGCGATAAGGTTGCTGACTTCCAGATCAAAGTGACAAACCTCACGAGCTCAAGCAAAGGCGATTTCTACCTCTGACCGGTGTGGCTCATGCCCATGCATGACGAAGGCAATTCACCTTTTCATAAGGCCAGCACAAGGCTGATTTAAATCAAGAAGCGAAACTTTGGGCAGCAACTCGCCGTCCTCAATCCGCTCAAAGCCTACCAAGGCATGTAGAAGGCTCAAGTCGAGGAGGCCAGCGAGGACCATGGCTGAACCGGGACCTTCATAGCGAAAAGCGTCTTTTATGAATATGCCGGAACTAGTGGGTCATCTGCCATTGGACCTGGCATTCTCCTGACACCTGTGATCTGGGCAGATGGAGCGGCTGATTGGTGCACGCTCCGGAACCACCGAGCCGATGGAGTGGGGCCTGTGACGAACGCCGCCGTC
>NZ_JAMXFI010000013.1:0-116402 GCF_025460875.1 Microvirga yunnanensis | reverse complement strand
GGCCCACCGCAGCCGCCATCGAACGCACGCTCCAGTGGGTCGCGCGCGGTGGTTTCTCGTGCAGGGTCAGATGGAGGACGCGCTGGATCACCGCGGCCGTGAGGGGCTTGCGCCCTGGTGGGCGGGTCGCGTCTTTGAGAAGCCCTTCGACGCCAGCTTGCGTATAACGGCGGCGCCAGCGCCGCACGGTGAGAGTGCTCGTGCCGACGCGAGCCGCCACCTCGGTGGCGCGCAGGCCCTCGCCCGTCAGCAGAACAATCCGAGCCCGCCAGACAACCTTCTGAGGGGTGTTGCGGTCGCGGACGAGGGTCTCCAGGCGCTCCCGATCAGCGGCGGGAACCTCAATGCGTTCGATCTTGCCCATCCTGGCAGCATCGCACGTCAGACCAGATTTCGGAATCGCCCGTCAGTGACAGAACACTAGCGCATCGTGCGGAAAAGTGGACCCGGTATTCGCTGGCGCGGCCCTGCGGGTCCGCGCCAAACGATGCGCCAGCCAAAAGGGGAGCATCGGACAATCGGGATCACCGGAACATGCCCGGTGATGACGTGGCGGGTGACCATTGCAGTGGCGCGACCCTCCCCCCGTCATGGCCGGCCGGTCATCACCCTGCTCTCGCCGGCCATCCCGATCCTTCGAAGCGCGGCGCTTCACCGTATCGGGATCACCGGGACAAGCCCGGTGATGACGGGGTGGTGGATCGGCCGGGCGATCAAGACAGGGTCCCGGACGATGCGCCCCTTGAGGCGGGGAGCATCGGATCGATCCCAAAAGTGGGTCCACTTTTCACGTCCGATGCTCTGGCCCGGCGCCCCATCCCGGCCCTCTCAGCTCCCTGGGAGGGCCTTTTCGCATCCCGCGATCGTCTTTCACCGAGGCGGCTTTCGCGGCGGGATGACGCAGCAAGGCCCGATCGACACCGACTCTCCCCACGGGCGGCGTCGGCTTGTGACGCGGTTCACAGCCCTGGTGCCGAAAGTCGTTCAAGGTTCAACGATCGCCAACTGAGAAGATCTCTCGGGCGGTACTGGGCGCAACACCGACTTGAAAAGGACATTTCATGCCGAATTTTCAAATTTCCCTGAACGACATCAACCAGACGGCGGCCAATACGGGCGTCGGCGCCGATGCGTCATCCGCTCAACTCGCCACCATCCACGATCCCGATACCATCTTCGACACCGGCGACAGCTGGGACTGGTCGTCCGGCGGCCCGGAGATCAACGTCCAGCTCGACACGAACGTGGTCAACCAGACGGCGGTCAACACGGCCCTGGGCGGCGATGCGGAATCGGCCCAGGCGGCGGCCATCCACGATCCCGACACGCTCGTGGATTCCGGCAGCTACGATCACTCGCCGGACTTCAACTTCCAGATCTCCACCAACCTGATCAACCAGACGGCCGTCAACACCGCGGTCGACGTCGACCATCTCTTCCCGTTCGGGTAAGTTCTGCCGGAGTGGGAGCGTCATCGGCCGCGCGCCGATCACGCTTCCTCTTCATCGCGGCCCCGAGCCTGCGGGGCGGGTCGCGCTGCGGGCTCACGTCTCAACCGTGGACAGAGCCTGCCGGAGCTGCGCGGGATCGACCGCGACCTTGAGCACCGTTCCGCCGAAATCCAGCACGAGGACGGGGTCTCCGCCGCCCTGCTCGATCCGCGTGCTCAGGGGCTGCACCGGCACGCTCTTGGCATGATGGGGCCCGGCATCCGCCCCGAAGGTCCTGGGCGGTTTGCCCCTGTGGGTCCGCACCATCTCGCGGAGCAGGTCCGTCACGAGGGGCGTCGAATCGACCGCACCGATGAGGACCTCATATTCCCTGCCCGTATCGGCGCGGATTCCCAGCGCCACGATGGCGCCGTCGTCCGACACCTGGACCCGCCAGGCCTGTGAACCAATCCGCTTGACCAAAACCCGCTCTCCCCTATGCGCCGGCCGGCGCGGCCCGCATCGGCGCATCCCGGGCGATTCACCCTCGGGACGAGCCGACGCGCCTACCGATACCGCGCCGGACCGACTGCCTGTCAATCCCGGTCCTGCTGCCGGTTTCCGGCTCGCCGGCGCCGCGGGCCGATCACTGGGCCGTAAGGCTCGACGTGGTTTCGAGCCTCGTCACCGGGGGCGGGTTCCACTTGCCGGTCAGGACATCCGACATCGGCGCATAGAGCCTCATGGTCAGGTTGAACTCTCCCTTCGGGGCGGGAAGCCAGTTGGCCTCCTTGTCCTTGCCCGGGCTCTCCGTCTGGAAATACACGTCGAGCGAACCATCGGCATTGTAGGCGAACGGCATCCAACTGCTCACCGCGGAGCGGTTGAGGTCGTTGGGGATCGGGAAACCTTGAGGATCGTAGAGGGTGATGGACCAGAAGGCGCCGACCGGCGGCATGTCGTTCTTCTCGAAGTGGATCGCATAGCGGTTCGCTCCGTCGAGCGGCCTGCCCTGCTCGTCGCCCAGATTGAGCGGGTAGACCGCATCCTGCGGCAGATTCGCGCCGAGTCCGAACTGCGCCACGATCGCGCGCTTGAGGTAGTAATTGCCGTAGACGCCCATCGTGTCCGTGTTCATCGACCAGCCGTTCGCCACGCGGGCGAGCGTCTTCACCTTCCACTCCATCAGCTTCTGGGCGCTTTCCGGCGCGGCTTCGAGCGCTTTCCTGATCACGGAATCGATCCTCTCCGCATCGAAGCTCTTGCCTGCCTCGATGCCGATCCGCTTCATGCGGGCGAGGATCGGCTGGTCGGTTTCATGGGGTCCGTTGGTCTTCAGGAGTTCGGCCGCATAGGTGAAATATCTGAGCGCCGGCATGGTATCGACCTGCACTTTGGGCGGCGTCTTCATGTCGACGTTCGGGTCGATCTTCACCTCGGGCGCCTTCGGGGGCCGTCCCCATTCGGACAGGGGCGTGATCTTGAACCCGGCCTGGATCTTGTGAACGGCCTCGTAGTCGGGCGGACCATCGGTCTTGGTGCGGCCGATGATCCAGACATAGGGGGTCGGCGCGTCGATGCGCTGCGTGCCGGCTGGCAGGCGGAACTCGTCGAACCGTTCGCGCAGATCGGGCCGCCAGGTGGCGGGCGCGATCAGGAATTCGCCGGCCCGGGTGCCGGTCGTGCGCCAGCCCGGGGATGCGAACACGTCCGTCCACATGTCCAGCATCGGCAGGAGGTAGTAGCGGCCGCCCGTGTCGGGCACCGAGACGACGACCGGCTCCTTGAAGAGATCGAGATAGGCGACCGAGTAGAGCGTATCGAAGTTCGGCCGAACGATGATCTTGTCCTCGGGAGGCGGATAGGCGGCCACGTTGTTGAACATGTTCATCGGACCCTGGCCGGGCCGCTTTCCGGGCTCGATGTTCGTGAAGACCTTGCGCGTCACGTCCATGGTGACGAGCGGGTAGAAGTACACATAGGCCTCGACGGCAATGTCCTGCGCCTCCTGCTCGGTGATCGCGAAGGCGTTCGTCGTGGCGCTTGCGATCCCGACGGCGCCCGTCAGGAGCATGATGCCAGACACGATGATGGGATGGTGGAGAAGCCGGGACATGGATGGTCACTCCCTGGTCAGCGCCCGTGCATTGGGCATGGAATCCGGCGTGGCTTGCCGAGATATCGACGGGTGGGGACGGTGCGCCGCGACGGCATTGCTGTGAGACGCACCGGTTCCTGAGCATTCGGGCATCGCGCGGGAATCGTACCATCATCCCTCATGCGTGCGAATCAGGGCATTCCCTGAATGTCGCGCAGGGATAACCCTGAAATCGTGCCGGTGGGCTCTCCGATCGGGTCGCTGGAGGTCGGTGCGAACGGTCACCAGGCGGTCCCTCCTCCGTCGCGCCTGTTCCGTGCTCGCCGCGCCCGTGCGACCCTCTCCCGCCGGCCCGCCCAAGAGGCTCGTGATTCCGTCATCGGGATGTCACGGGTTCGATGGCAGGTGACCGGCCAGGAGGAACAGGATCCATGAAGCCCATTGCCATTTTGAGTACGCTCGCCGTCTCCCTGCCCGCGCTGCTCGGACCGGCCGCCGCCCAGGAGAAGACCCTGACCGGCGAGCGCACCACCGTGGTCGCCCATCGCGGCGCCAGCGGCTATCTCCCCGAGCACACCCTCGAGGGCTACAAGCTGGCCATCGAGATGGGCGCCGACTTCGTCGAGCCTGATCTCGTGGTGACGAAGGACGGCGTGCTCGTGGCCCGTCACGAGCCGATGCTGAGCGGCACGACAGATGTTTCCACCCGACCGGAATTCGCGTCCCGCAAGACGACCCGCAAGGTCGACGGCGTCGACACGACCGACTGGTTCGCGGGCGACTTCACCCTGGCCGAGATCAAGCAGCTGCGCGCCAAGCAGGCCATGGCGGATCGCGACCAGTCGAAGAACGGCCAGTTCCAGATCCCGACCCTGGACGAGGTGATCGACCTGGTGAAGACGGAATCGGCTGCCCGCGGGCGCAGCATCGGCATCGCGCCTGAGACCAAGCATCCCACCTTCCATGCGGCGATCGGCCTGCCCATCGAGGATCGCCTCGTGGCCGTGCTGACGAAGGCCGGCTGGACGGCCAAAGACGCGCCCGTCGTGATCCAGAGCTTCGAGACGGCGAACCTCAAATACCTGAACACCCGGATCGACGTACGCCTGGCGCAGCTCGTCGACGGGGCCGACGTCGACAAGGACGGCAGGATGGTCATGGAGGCGCCCTACGCGCAGCCCTACGACTTCGTGGTGATCGGCGACAAGCGCACCAACCAGGACCTCCTGACCAAGGAGGGGCTGGCCGAGGTGAAGACCTATGCCGACATCATTGCGCCCTGGAAGCCCTACATCCTGGCGAGCCGGCAGGTCGACCGGAACAGCGACGGCAAGCCGGACGATCTCAACGGCGACGGCGCGATCGACGAGCGCGACCGCGTGCTCACCGAGCCCTCCAGCGTCGTCAGGGACGCCCATGCGGCCGGTCTTCAGGTGTTCACCTGGACGTTCCGCAGCGAGCCGAAGCGCCTGACATCGGACTTCAAGGGAGACCCGGCGGCGGAGTACAAGGCCTTCTATGCCCTGGGCGTGGACGGTCTCTTCAGCGATTTCACCGACCATGCGGTGAAGGCGCGCTGACGCTTTCCCGCACCGACGACGCTCCGGCTCCGGCGTAGGCCGGAGCGCCGCCGTTCGCCGGCCCACCCGGCGCGACAATCGGCGTGGTTCCATGGCAGGGCGTTATGTTATCCTTGCCCTCGGGGGCCACCGGGCCTTCGACACCACAACGGATCGAGGCCGGGCCGAACCCGGTCGAAGTGGGGAAAATGTCATGGAGACCACAGTCCTCGGCGTCCTGAAGAAGGCCTGCGACCTCGTCGGCAGCGGGCAATCCCTCGGGATCATCGAAGCGATCAGCTCGCTCCGGGAGGAGGCCAGCGGCCGGACCCGGGATCTCGCCTATTACGCCGTGCTCGAGACCGCGATGGTCAGCCGCGGCGATGCGTCCCTGGCGATGCTCGCCGGCGGAGACCGGACGGAAACCGCGATCGAGCTTCTCCAGTCGACCATCCGGCGCATCAGGGCCGCGCTGCACTGAAGCCGCGCGCGTGCCCGGACGAACGATGGCGTCGGTCCCCCCGGCCGCGGAGCCGCCGGGAGGGTGTCATGGACGACGGCCGGATCAGTCGATCTGAACGCCCGCTTCCTTCACGACCGGGGTCCACTTGGCGATCTCCGTCTTGACGTGCTCGCCCAGGGCCTCCGGCGTGGAGCCGACCACGGTGGCGCTGAAGGTCTTCAGCCGCTCCTGCACGGCCGGATCCTTTACGGCCTTGAGAGCCTCGGCATTGAGCCGGTCGATGACCTCCCTGGGGGTCTGCGGCGGAGCGAACAGGGCATTCCAGGAATAGGTCTCGTAGCCGTCGAGCCCGCCCTCGGCGATGGTCGGCATGTCCGGGAAGGACGGCACTCGCTCCTTGGTGGTCACGGCGATCCCGCGCAGCGTTCCCGCCCGGATGAACTCGGAGGCCGACGGCAGGTTGTCGAACATGATCGGCACCTGGCCGGCCACCACGTCGTTCAGGGCCGGGCCTGAGCCGCGATAGGCGATGTGCTGCATGGACACCTTGGCCATGCTCTTGAACAGCTCGCCGGACAGGTGCAGGGGCGTGCCGACCCCGGAGGAGGCATAGTTGTACTTCGACGGATCGGCTTTCAGCAGCGCGATCAGCTCCGGCACGGTCTTGGCCGGCAGGCTGGGATGAACCACGAGCACGTTGGGCACGACCACGAGCAGCGAGATCGGCGCGAAGTCCGTCACGGCGTCATAGGGCTTGCGCTTGAGCATGAGCGGGTTCAGCGCGTGGGTCGCCACCGTGCCCATCAGGATCGTGTAGCCGTCGGGCTCGGCCTTGGCGACCCGGGCCGCCCCCGTGCTGCCGCCGGCGCCGGCGACGTTCTCGATAATCACCTGCTGGCCCAGCCCTTCGGACATCTTCTGGGCGATGATGCGGGCGACCACGTCGGTGGAGCCGCCGGCCGCGAAGGGCACCACCATGGTGATCGGGCGGACCGGGAAGGTCTGGGCGGCGGCGGGGGCCAGGTTCAGGGCCGCTCCGGCCAGGAGGGCGCCGCCGGCGAGAAGGGCTTGGCGTCGGGTTGGTTTGGTCACGATCAGGTCTCCCATGGTGCGAGGCCGGCGGCGGGGGCCGCCCATGGGGTCTCACATAACCGACAGGCGGGTCATGTCCATGACTTTGCAACCCGCGGCCGTTGAACTCTGCTTGATCGAGCGCGCGCCGTGGAAGCCGCGCCGGCTCGGGCCGCCCTCAGCAGGAGATCTGGGCGCCTGTCATGTGGACCGGCGTGATGGGCCTGACGTCGCGGCCGGCCACGGAACAGGTCAGGCGCGCCTCGGACCGGCATTGCGGCCCCTTCGGCGGCCCGACCCGCGGCCCGACGGCGAACTGGACCGTCACCTCGCCGGGCGCCGTTTCGAGAAAGCCCTCGACGGACGACAGCCAAGTCTGCCCGACCACGTCCTCGGTGGCGCGCGCCTCGTTGAGCGCCTGCTCCACGCACGCGGCGGCCGCATCCTTCGGCAGCAGGGGTTCGACGACGATCGGCTTCGCGATCGCCGCAGTCGTTTCCACATCGGGCGCCGCCTGCGTCGCGGCGACTTGCGGATCGGAGGCCGGCGCACCGCTCCGGAATCCGTTGATCGTCGTGAGCGCCAGAACGACGAAAACGCCGATCTGGATCGGGATCCGCTTGAGTTTCCCCAACAGGGGCCCGCGGCCGAAGAGGATCGGCCCGTAGAGATGCAGGAAAACGGCAACGAGGGTGAGGAGAATGAGGAAACGCAGCATAATGGATCGTGCCCGCGCGGTATCGTGCGAAATGAACGGTTTGTCCTGGGAACTCGCTTAACCTAACGCAGGATCCCCGCCGTCGCATGCGGCACGTGCCATTTCCCGTTCGTATGGTGAATGATCCGTTAACGCCCCGCACCCTGCCGCGCGTCGGTGCGAGGACGCGGCCGCGCCCATCACATTGTCAACACATTGGCGGGCCATGCGCGGTGGTGCATTCCGACGTCCGAAAAGACCGATATTGCGGCGGAATGTAAGCCTAAGATGTTTTTCCAAGGGGCATTTCGAGAATGACGACACCAACCAATTTGGAAACCTACTTTTTGCAGCTCGTCAACGAGGCGCGCACCAGTGCCGGCGTCAAGTCGCTGACCTTCGACGGCGAACTTCTCGATTCCTCCGACGCTCACAGCGCATGGATGGATCAGACCGACACGTTCTCGCATACGGGCGTGAACGGCTCGAGCGCTGGCACCCGCATGACCACGGCCGGCTACGGATGGCAGGGCTGGGGCGAGAACATCGCCTATGTGAGCGGCGACCTCACCGAGGCGACCGTGCGCCAGCTGCACACCAATCTGATGAACTCGCCGGGCCACTATGCGAACATCGTCAACGGCTCGTACGAAGAAATCGGCATCGGCCTGAAGGAAGGCACGATCAACGGCTACAAGGTCGTGTTCGTGACGCAGAACTTCGGAACGCCGAATGCCCTCGAGCGGGCCGAGGCGGACGATGTCGGCACCACGATCCCGACCACTCCGACGACGCCCACGACCACCGGCCAGTCGATCGTCGGCAACAGCTCCAACAACACGCTGTACGGCACGTCCGGGGACGATACCCTCAACGGCAATGGCGGCCGGGACGTGCTCTGGGGCGGCCAAGGCAAGGACACCTTCGTGTTCGACACGGCCTCGGAAGCCAACGGCGACACCGTCAACGACTTCGTTCACGGTTTCGATAGGATCAGCCTGTCGGGCATCGACGCCAACACCCGCGTGTCCGGAAACCAGGCGTTCACGTTCATCGGCGCGCAGGGCTTCCACAAGGTGGCCGGCGAGTTGAAGGCGTATCAGTCGAGCGGCAACACCTATGTGGCCGGCGACGTCAACGGCGACGGCACGGCCGACTTCACGATCAAGGCACTCGGTGCCCACACCTTCATGGCCGCCGACTTCGTGCTCTGACGACAAGGGCCCCCGGCCCTGCCGGGGGCTCACGGTCCTCGACGCGTCAGGCGCGCTCTTCCCAGAGCTTGGCGAGTTCGACGATGGTCGTCACGGCCTTCTCCATGTCCTGGCTGCTGACGAACTCGAGCGGCGAATGGAAGGCGTGGCCGCCGGCGAAGATGTTCGGGCATGGCAGCCCCATGAAGGACAGGCGCGAACCGTCCGTTCCGCCCCGGATGCTGCCGCGCACCGGTTCCATGCCGGCACGCCGGATCGCCTCCACGGCGTATTCGACGATCTCCGGCTTCCGGTCGAGCACGACCTTCATGTTGCGGTACTGCTCCTTGACCGTGAAGGTGTGGCTGGAGCCCGGATAGGCCTGCATCACCTCCTTGACGATGCCCTCCAGGAGCGTCTCCTTGCTCTTGAGCCCCTCCTCCGTGAAGTCGCGGATGATGAAGCCCAGGCTGGCTTTTTCCATCACGCCGGTCACGCCGGTCGGATGGATGAAGCCGTCGCGTCCCTTCGTCGTCTCGGGCGCCATCTCTCGCGGAAGGCGCGCGATGATGTCGCCGGCGATCCGGACGGCGTTCTCCATCTTGCCGTAGGCGAAGCCCGGATGGATCGCCACGCCCTTGATGGCGATCTCGACCGCGTCGGCCGAGAAGGTCTCGTCCTCGATGGTGCCGGCCGTCTCGCCGTCGAGCGTATAGCCGAAATCCGCCCCGAGCTTCTTCAGATCCACCTTGTCCACGCCGCGGCCGATCTCCTCGTCGGTGGTGAAGAGGATACGGATCGTGCCGTGCCGGACGTCCGGGTTGTTGATCAGGAACTCGGCCGCCGCCATGATCTCGGCGATCCCCGCCTTGTCGTCGGCGCCGAGCAGCGTCGTGCCGTCCGACGTGACGATGTCGTGGCCGATCAGGTCGTTGAGCACGGGATGGTCCGCGACACGGATGACCTGGCTCGCGTCACCCGGCAGCCGGATGTCGCCGCCCTGGTAGTTGCGGATCACCTGCGGCTTCACGCCGGTGCCGGAGAAGTCCGGCGCCGTGTCCATGTGGGCGCAGAAGCAGATGACCGGTACGTTGTTCTTGCTCGTGGTCGCCGGGATGGTCGCATAGACATAGCCATGCTCGTCGAGATGCGCGTCGGAGATCCCGATCTCCTGGAGCTCCTCGACCAGCAGGCGGCCGAGATTCTTCTGCTTCTCCGTCGACGGCTGGGACTGGGATCTGGCGTCGGACTGGGTATCGATGACGACGTAGCGGAGGAAACGGTCGGTAACGCTGGCGGCCATGGCTCGTGATCCGTTCTGCGAGGAGGTGACGGAGTTGTAGCGGGACAATGCCGCTCCGGGAATGGGCGGCGGGAAATTTCTTGCCCTCGCGCCGCCCGGCCGATCAGACACGCACCAGCGCCGCGGCACCGCACAGCCCCAGCAGGCCGAGCGCCGCGGCAACGAAGACGCCATCCCGCCCCCGGAACGCAGGCGCGTTCATGATCGTGCGCGGCGCATCGGGGCCGAGCCCCCTCGCCTCCATGGCGATCGCAGTGCGGCCGGCGCGACGGATCGCAAAGGCGAGCAGCGGGATGACGAGGCTCATGAGTTCGACGGGGCCGGGAATCCGCCGCAGGCGGCGTCCGGACTTCATGGCGCGGGCCAGGCGCATCTGCTGCGCCTCGCCGGCGAGGTCGGGCACGAGCTGCATGGCGGCGAACAGCGAGTAGCCGATGCGCGGCGGGAGCTTCGCGTGGTGCATGAGGGCGCGCACGAAGAGCCCGGGATCGGTGGTGAGCGCGAAGAACACCGAAATCATGCCGCAGGCGAGCGCCCGCAGGAACAGGGTGATGCCCGCCGAGACGTCCGGCGACGCGAGAAGAGACTCGCCCGCCATGAGCAGGGCGAAGTCGCTCTCTCGGCGAAACAGCAGGCTGGTCGTAAGGAATCCGAAGCCGAACAGGGCGAACGGCACCATCAGGGCGAGCAGCGCCACGGGCGAGGCGCGATGGAGGACGACGAGCGCGAGCGCGGGCGCCAGGATCGCCGCGAGCTGGAACCGGGGATCGAAGACCAGAACGGCGGCGACGAGCCAGACGCAGCAGACGGCGAGCTTCGAGAGCGGGTTGAGGGATGTCAGCATGGAACCGGCGCCCCCATCCGCAGGGCCGCGGCCTTGAGCCATCGCGTCGCGGCAGCCGATCCGGGCTCCGTGAGCCCGGCGCGCGCCAGAAGAGCGCCGTCGCTCATCAGCTCCTGTGTCGGGCCGTCGGCCAGGATCCCTCCCTCCCCCACCACGATGGAACGCGGACAGAGCCTCAACGCGAGGTCCATGTCGTGAGTGATCAGCGCGATGGTGCGTCCGCTCTCGCGCAACGACAGAATTTCCCGCATGAGCAGCGCGGCTCCGGACGCGTCGAGCCCGGCCATGGGCTCGTCGAGCACGAGGAGCGGCCAGCGGTCGGAGAGCGTGAGCGAGGCCAGGGCGAGCTTGCGCTTCTGGCCCTGCGACAGCTCGAAGGGATGGTGTTGCGCAAGCGCCGCGAGCCCCCAGGCATCCAGCGCCGCCGCCGCGCGCCGATCTTTCTCGTCCCCCGTCAGCCGCGTCGGCAGCGCGGTCAGCAGCTCCTCATGCACGGTGCCGGCGGTGAACTGGTTTTCGGCGCGCTGGAAGGCATACCCGCCCGCCGGGCCCCGGCGTGTGCCGGCCTTCAGCGGCAGGAGGCCCGCGAGACACAGGCCCAGCGTGGATTTGCCGGCCCCGTTTCGCCCCAGCACGCCGAGGATCTCGCCCTCGGGGATCGCGAGGTCGACGCCGCGCAGCACGGTCGGGCCGAGGAACGGCGCGCACTCGGCCTGTCGCAACTGCACGAGCGCGGGGGTCTCGCGCAGGATGACGGAGGGACCGACGGAGGCCACGAAGGCTTCGACGGCGGGACGCGCTTTGTCGAGGCAGGCCGGAGATGCCGCCTCGGGATCGAGATGCGCGAGCGCTTCCGCGACGGACAACGGGGCGACGGGCGCCGCGACGCCGGCGCGCATCAGCTCCGCGTCGAGGGCGCTCGACGCGGGGCACCAGATTCCGTGCGACTGCAGCAGCGCGCGCTCCTCACGGAAGACCCGGCGCGGGTCGCCCTCGGCAACGACGGTTCCGCCGCGGCCGAGCACGACCACGCGGTCGATGGATTCGATCAGTCCATCGAGCCTGTGGTCGACGATGAGAACAGTCCGGCCGCCCTCGCGGGCGATCAGCAGCGCATGCAGGCGCCGCGCGGCCTCCGGGGCCAGATGCGCCGTGGGCTCGTCGGCGACGAACAGCGGCGCGTCCTGGATCAGGGTGGCGGCGAGAGCCACGAGCTGGCGCTCCCCGCCCGAGAGCTGCGCCGAGGGACGGTGGCGCCATTCCTCCGGCACGCCGACCTTCCGCATGACCTCCGTGACGGCCCGCGCGATGACCTCCGGCGGCATGGCGCGGTTCTCGAGCGCGAACGCGAGTTCGTCCTCCACGCGCATGCCGCAGAGCGTCTGATCGGCGTCCTGAAAGTACTGGGCCACATGGCGCGCCCAGTCCCAGGGCTTTCGCGAGCCGGCATCCCGGCCGAAGAGACGGATGTCGCCTTTCACCTCCGCCGGGATGCTGTCGGGAACGAGACCCGTCAGCGCCAGCAGCAACGTCGACTTGCCCGAGCCCGACGGGCCGAGGAGGAGCACCCGCTCGCCCTGCCGGACCTGGCACTCGATGGGCCCGATCGCAGGGCGCCTGGCGAAAGGATAGGCGACCTCGACCCCGCGCCACTCCGCGGCGGGTTCAGGCGGCGGCGGAGCGCTTCTCGACATCGATCGCAAGGCCCGCGAGCGCGCCCGTCCTGTAGAGTGCCCGCACGATCACGTGGGCGAGCCACCCGCCGAGGAGCGCGCCGCTCGCGCAGCGCAGCGCAAACATCGCGATGAGCAGCGCCGGCTGCAGGGCCCCGTAATCGAACCGGATCCAGGTATAGACGTAGGAGAAGATTGCCGCGCCCACGCCCGCGGCCATCAGCACCGGCAGCGAGTAGTTGCGCCAGCGGGTTGCGGCGAAGACGGCTTCGGCACCCGCGCCCTGGACGATGCCGCTGACGATGAGCAGCAGGCCGGCCGGACTTCCCAGCAGCACCTGCACGGCAGCCGCGAGCACTTCGGCCGCGAGGGCCGCGCCGGGCTTGCGGATGATGGCGGCCGCCACCATCGAGGCGACGAACCAGAACCCCATCACCACGTCCATCGTCAGGGGACCGAACACCGCCTGGGCGATCAGCCACACCTGCACCCAGCCGAGATAGAGCACGGCGAACACTGCGCCGATCACGGTGACGATGAGGGTCTCTCTCAATGTCCAGCCACGGGTCACGGACATGACAAGCTCCTTGATGTGAGGCGAGAGTGTTGTGCGAGGACTTACGCTTTGCTCGGGCTGTTCGCCGAGACCTTGAGATCGAGCGCCACATGCCCCTGCGGGGCGCCGAAGCGCAGGAAGGCTTCGCTCAGGGTGGCGAAGACCGGGCCGGCATCGCCGCGCAGCTTGGTGCAGAAGTTCTTCGAACGGTCGAACACGCCCGATGCCTTGAGAAAGTCGATACAGCCGTAGATCTCGTCCATGTGGTGCCCGCTGCCAAGCGGATAGAGCGAGAACTGCGCGGCCACGACCTGGCCGGTCAGCGGCGCCGCCTCCACGTGCCGGACGGCGGACGCGATGCGCGCCGCGAGAGGCTGATCGTGGCTCGAACCGGTGATCGGCGTGCAGATCGGGTCGTCGGGCTCGCCCGGACAGCCGCGCGAGACGGTGGCGGCGAGCACGCAGTGAACGCCGCGGCGGGACGCGGCGAGGAACAGGTCGCGCATGGCCGGGAACAGCTGCTCCGGCGGGCCGACGATCAACGTGGAGACGTCGTCCGTTTCGATGCGGACATTGGGGCGATACGGTTCAAGCGCCCCGATGGCGCCGAGGATGACGTCGACGAAATCGTCGGTCATCGGGTAGAGGGAAATCTGTGCGCCGGAAAACATCGTCACCTCGCTCCGCTGGCATTACCCAGATCAGCTTGAGGGTCCAACGGCTTCGCGCCGTCATCTCAGCCCCGGCTATACGGAGCACCCCTGATTGATGAGACCTGCTTAGCACCTTCCGTCGTTCCATGGCAAGCGGGTCGCACGCCTGCGGGCGACGGGTCGCGACAGCTACTGCACGGTGACCTGATCCTTGATCCGCTCGAACGCGGTGCGGCGCACCACCCTCTTGGTCACCAGATCCTCCACGGACTTGTACGGGCGCCCTCTCACGATCGCGCGGCCGAGGGATCCTGCACCTCTCAGAGTGTTCAACTGCTCGACGGAACCTTTGTTGAGATCCACGAGGGCCGAGGCGGATTCGCCGGCAGGCACATAGGACGCCGTGCGGCTCGCCTGCTGCGTGACAGTGCCGGTCATGTTCATGTCGGCGGGCGCATCCGCGGGTGGCTTGGCCGCTCCTGTTTTGGTCGCTCCCGTCTTGGACGATTGTCCGATGATGGCTTCGAACTGCTTCAGAACGGCGAGGGACTGATCGCGAGAGGCGTCCAGGGAGGCAGAATCGATGACCGGCTCGGCGAGGAAGGACTCCGGATCGTCCTCGTCGGGATCCGGCGGAGACACGATGGCGGGCCGCTTCACGGGCAAGGCAGCCGGCACCGATGCATCCGCATCGGCCACCTGAAGGGGTTCGGCCCGATCCGCGGGAGCGGCGGGGCGCGTCTCCACGATGACGGTCTCCGGCGGCGCCACGGACACCATGCCCTCCGCGGCTGGACTGCCCGCCTGGAAACGCCACAGCGCCAGCCATCCGGCACTCATGAGGCCGATCACCAGAAGAATGCGCATCGCCTGAAGGGCCGCATTGTCGCGCGGCTCCCGCGGCGTTTGGGTCCGGGACAGATCGCCAACCTGCATGGGGTCCTCGCACATTCACTCGACGACGGAGCCTTGGTCCGGCCTTAGGGCTAGAGAGGGTATGTGGCGCAGACGTGGCAATCGGCGCCGCCCGTGTGACTTCAACGGCAATTCCGGATAGGCGCGCATCTCTTCCGAGAGCTGCCGAAGAGAAGGAGAAACGTCATCACCTTGCGAAACGGCGCTTCTAAACCGCCCGCACCCGCGCCGGCGCGCCGATGGCGCATTCGAGCGCCGCACGGTCCCAGTGCCCCGCGTCGGCCGCGGCATTGTAGGTCGCAACGAGGAAGTCGAGCAGCAGCGCATCCGGATCGGCCGATTGGCGCACCGTGTCGTAGGGCAGAATGAACTCTCCCAGCGTGGTGTCGAACGAAGCACCCTGCGGCACGGCGGCCTCGCGGAAGCCCGGCGGCTCCGGATAGGCGTAGGAGTAGAAGGCCGGCTGCGGGAAGGCATCGCTGCCGGGCCAGAATCCGGCACTCGAGACCTCGTGCGAATAGGCCTCGCGGGTCACCGGATCCGGGAGCCCGGGCACCCCTCCCGGATGCAGGGGCGCGGTCCGCCCGGAGAAGCGCGTCACCGCGAGGTCGAAGCTGCCCCAGAAGAAGTGCACCGGTGAGGACTTGCCCACAAACCCGCTGCGGAAAAGCTTGAACACCCGGTCCGCCTGAACGAGCGCGCGCCAGAAGCGGTGCGCGGCGTCCGGGTCGTAAGAGGCATGGACGCGATCCTCGGAGAAGCGGATGGGATCCGCCACCTCGTTCGGCATCTCGTTGATGGCGACTTCGATGCGCAGATCCTCCAGGACGGCGCGGATCCGCGCATAGAAATCCGCCACGCTCTGGGGCTGCAGCGGCAGCTCCCGCTCCTCGCCGCTGCTCATGCGCATGCGCAGGAGGTGGGACAGGAAGTCGAACTCGATCTCCAGGATCTCGTGCCCGACGGGGATGGACGACGTGCCCAGCCCCCTTGCGGTCACGTAGAGCGGCACCTGCCAGCCGTGATTGAGCCAGGGCGAGAGCGACAGCCGGATCTTGCCGACGATCTGTGTCCAGAGCTGGAGCGTCGCCGCCGTGTCGCGCCAAACGGGATAGGACAGTTCAGGCCAGGAAGCATTGCCCATCGAGCGCCTCTCCTGAGGAACGAAGATGATGCAGAGATAGCGCATCGTGCGGAAAAGTGGACCCGGTATTCGCTGGCGCGGCCCTTCGGGTCACTGGCGTGGCCCTTCGGGTCCGCGAAGAACGATGCGCCATTTAAGGAATTGAGCATCGTTCGAGGTGGACAACCCGGGCGGCCGTCGCACCCTTGCCGCACAGGGCTGGAGCAGGCAGCCGTCCGGTGGGAGGGCCTGCCGCTCCAGCGTCTGTCGTCGCTACGCGGCGGGGCGCATGCCCGCGGCGATGGAGGTCGGGATCTCGATATCGACCTCGAGGGTCGACACGGAGGCACCGCGATCCATCTTGATCTGAACGTTGTCCTGCGGCACCGCCATGTGCTTGGCGATCACCGCCATGATCTCCTCCCGCAGGATCGCCACGAGATCGGACTCGGCTCCGCCCACGATGGTGCGCTCATGAGCGAGCAGAACCTGAAGCCGCTCGCGGGCAACGGGCGCGGACGTGTTGCGCTTGAAGAAGCTGAAAAGGCTCATGCGGCCCTCCGTGAGAAGAGTTTGCTGAACAGGCCGCGCTGCTTCTGCACCTCGACGACCGTCTCGCCCTGGAGCTTGCGCACGGCATCGAGATAGGCGCGGGCCGGCGCCGAATTCGGGCTGCCGAGCGTCACCGGCGCGCCGAGGTTCGACGAGCGCAGCACTTCGGTGCTCTCGGGAATGATGGCGAGAAGCGGGATGGAGAGGATCTCCAGCACGTCCTCCACCTTGAGGATCTCGCCGCGCTGCGCGCGGGCATTGTCGTACCGCGTGAGCAGAAGATGCTTTTCGACCTGCTCGCCCTTTTCGGCCTTCTCCGTCTTGGAATCGAGCAGGCCGATGATGCGGTCGGAGTCGCGGATGGAGGAGACTTCCGGGTTCGTCACGACAACGGCGACATCCGCGTGGCGCATGGCGAGCGTCGCCCCGCGTTCGATGCCGGCCGGGCTGTCGCAGATGATCCAGTCGAACTTCTCGCGCAGTCCGTTGATGACGCGCTCGACGCCCTCCTCCGTGAGGTTGTCCTTGTCGCGGGTCTGCGAAGCAGGGAGCAAAGACAGGGTCTCGACGCGCTTGTCGCGGATGAGCGCCTGCTCCAGCTTCGCATCGCCCTTGATCACGTTGATCAGGTCGAACACCACGCGGCGCTCGGCACCCATGATCAGATCCAGGTTGCGCAGGCCGACGTCGAAATCGATCACCGCCACCTTCTGGCCGCTCTGCGCCAGCGCCGCGCCCAGGGCCGCGGTCGAGGTCGTCTTTCCGACACCGCCCTTGCCCGATGTCACGACAAGTACTTTCGCCATCCTTGGTTCTCCTCGCCCTACAATGCTGCTCCTGCGACGGCGTCACCAGCAGGTTCCCCGGAAGAACCGCAGAACATGTTCGGAGAGCGGAGGCGGGTCAGGCTGTCGCGGATTTCTTACGCTACGTAATGCCTATTATTCGACGCCCATTATGGTTACCGATCGGTTAAGATTTCCCGCGACCATCGCATTTTTTGTTGGAAAACCAATGATTTCCACCCCAGGCCGCAGGTTTTCAGGAATTGCGTCCTCGTTCCGGAAATAATGCTGAGCTTGCCGGGCGCCTCCCCGGGCGTCCCATTGACCTTCCTCCGGGAACCCCTAGCCTTGATCCGATGTCACTGGAGATCCTCCGATGCGGTACGGATGGCGGCTTCTTCTCTTGACGGTTCTCTTGGCGGCGTTGTCGCTCGTCACGGCTCACAATCCGGCGGCGGCACAGCAATCCACGACCGTCCGGGTCGGGCATTTTCCCAACATCACCCATGTGCAGGCCCTCGTGGCCCGCGCCTTCGAGCGGCAGGGACGCGGCTGGTTCGCGGAGCGGCTCGGGCCAGGGGTGAAGGTCGAGTGGTACACCTATAATGCCGGCCCGAGCGCCATGGAGGCGATCTTCGCCAATTCCCTCGACCTGACCTATGTGGGGCCCAATCCCGCGCTCAACGCCTATGCCCGCTCCCGCGGCGCCGAGGTCCGCGTCATCGGCGGCGCCGTGAACGGCGGCTCAGCCCTTGTGGTCCAGGGCGATTCCACCCTGTCGAAGCCCGTCGACTTCAAGGGCAAGCGCATCGCCACGCCCCAGTTCGGCAACACGCAGGACGTGGCAGCCCGGGCCTGGCTCGTCGCGGGCGGATTGCGCATCACCCAGACCGGCGGCGATGCCCAGGTGGTGCCCACCAGCAACCCGGATCAGCTCTCCCTGTTCCAGAGCAAGCAGCTCGACGCGGTCTGGACCGTCGAGCCCTGGGTGTCGCGGCTCGAATCCGAGGCCGGCGGCAAGGTGCTGGTCGAGGAGAAGGATGCGATCACGACCATCCTCGTCTCGAGCGCCGGGTTCCTGTCGAAGAACCGCGATCTCGCCAAGCGCTTCGTGGCCGCTCATCGCGAGCTCACCGACTGGATCCGGAACAATCCCGACGAGGCGCAGCGCCTGGCCCGGGAGGAACTGCAGGCCTCGTTCCGCCTCGACATGTCGCCCGAGCTCGTCGCCCGTGCCTGGAGCCGCATGGTCATCACGCCGGACACCACCCGGGAGGCGTTTCAATCCTTCGTGACCAGCGCCCAGCGGGTGGGCTTCCTGCGCGACACGCCCGACCTCTCCCGCCTGATCGAGGCGCCTTGATGGAGCTGTCCCACCCTGAGTCCCTGACGGCCGCGCCTGCCAAGCTCATCGTGGAGAACGTCTTCAAGCGATTCACGTCATCGCGTGCCACCGTGCAGGCCCTGGACGACGTGTCCCTCACCGTCGCCGAGGGAGAATTCGTCTGCCTGATCGGTCAGAGCGGATGCGGCAAGTCCACCCTCCTCGACATCATGGCGGGGCTGACCATGCCGGATTCAGGGCGGGTGCTCGCCGACGGCAAGCTCGTGGAGGGTCCCGGCCGCCAGCGTCTCGTCATGTTCCAGGAATCGGCGCTTTTTCCCTGGCTCGACGCCTTCGGCAACGTCATGTTCGGGCTGAAGCTGCGGCCGGACCTGACGGGGGCCGAGCGCCGGGACATCGCCGATCATTTTCTCAAGCTCGTCGGCCTCGAGAAATTCAGGCACGCGCATGTGCACGAGCTCTCCGGCGGCATGAAGCAGCGCGTCGCGCTGGCGCGCGCACTCGCTCCCGATCCCCAGGTGCTGCTCATGGACGAGCCTTTCGCCGCCCTCGACGCGCTCACGCGCGACCAGCTCTACGACGACATCCAGCGCATCTGGATGGGAAGCCGCAAGACCATCGTGTTCGTCACGCACAACGTGCGCGAAGCCGTATGCCTGGGAAACCGCGTCGTTCTCATGTCGCCGTCGCCGGGGCGCATCTCGCAGATCTTCCAGATCGATCTTGCGCACCCGCGCGACATCAACAGCCGTGATCTCGCGGGCTATACGTCCACCATCGCGGCCGCGCTCAAAGGCACGTTGAAGGGAGCGGTCTTCGAATGAAGCGTCTCGCCGTGGCCCTCCTGTTCTTCGCCATGCTGACCGGCCTGTGGGAACTCGCCGTGCGCAGCGGGCGCTGGTCGATCGTGCTTCTCCCCTCGCCCGTTTTCGTGGCCGAGTACATCTGGGGCGCGCTGCTCGATGGAACGCTGATCGAGTCGACCTGGGTGACGCTCAAGCGGCTTCTGATCGGCTATGCGGCCGGCGTGGTGATCGGCCTGCCCCTGGGTCTGCTGACCAGCACGACCCAGGTTCTCGAAGACACGATCGGATCGCTCGCCCTCGGGTTCCAGACCCTGCCGAGCGTCTGCTGGGTGCCGCTGGCGCTCGTCTGGTTCGGCCAGACGGAAGGCGCGATGCTGTTCGTCGTGATCATGGGAACCGTCTGGTCCGTGATCATCGCGACCGATCACGGAGCGCGCAACATCCCGCCGATCTATGCACGGGCGGCGCGCACCATGGGGTCGGAGGGCTTCCACAAGTGGACGCGCGTCATCCTCCCGGCCTCGCTTCCCTTCCTGGTCAGCGGCATGAAGCAGGGATGGGCGTTCGCGTGGCGCTCGCTGATGGCGGCGGAGATCTACGTGACGATCCTCACCGGCTTCGGCCTCGGCCATCTGCTCCATTACGGCCGCGAGCTCAATGCCATGGAGCAGGTGATCGGCATCATGATCGTGATCGTCGTCATCGGACTTCTCGTCGACCGCCTGCTGTTCTCGCCCTGGGAGCGCTTCCTGCACCGGCGCTGGGGAACGAATGTCAAGGAGACATAGCAGGGCTGCATCGCGGCTCCCTTTACCTCGCATCCTTATGAAACATTTCCGCTTACCTGTCGTTGGAAGCCGAATGTCCGAGGGAGTGATGTCATGCCTGGCCAGGGACGCAGTCCTGTTCTCATCGGCGCGGCCGTCCTGACGCTCCTGATCGGACTCGCCCTCGCCGTCGGAGGCGCATGGCTGATCACGCTTGGCGGATCCTGGTACTACCTGATCGCGGCCGTCGGCTTTGTCCTGACCGGCATCCTCCTCCTGGCGCGACGGCCCGCTGCCCTGTGGGTCTATGCACTCGTCGTCGCCGGTACCCTCGGCTGGGCCTTGTGGGAGGTGGGTCTGCACTGGTGGCCCCTGGCGGCGCGCGGCGACGTGGTGTTCCTGCTCGGCTTTCTGCTGCTCACGCCCTGGGTCACGCGCCATCTGACCCATCGGCGCAGCACCGCATCGGACCATCGCGACGAGGCCGTGCGACCCGTCTCCGCCTTCCGGGGCGCGGGGCTGCCGCTGACGGGCATCCTGGCCATCGCCCTCGCGGTCGCGGCGGCCTCCTGGTTCACCGATCCCACGCGGATCGACGGCACGGCGCCGGGGCCGCGGGCGGAGGTGCCCGATGATGCGCTCGGCGTCCCGCCCGGCGAATGGCATGCCTATGGGCGCACGGCCTACGGCCAGCGCTACTCGCCGCTCAACCAGATCACCCCGGCCAACGCGGCCCAGCTCCAGGAAGCCTGGACCTATCGCACCGGCGACGTGCGGGGCCGTCCCGGCGACCCGGAGGAGACCACGTTCCAGGTCACGCCGCTCAAGTTCGGCAATCGCCTCTTCCTGTGCACGCCGCATCAATCGATCATCGCGCTCGACGACACGAGGGGCCGGGAGGTCTGGCGCTACGATCCGAAGATCCGCGGCGAGCTCGCCCTCCAGCATCTCACCTGCCGCGGCCTCTCCTACTACCGCGGCAATGGCGCCGCCGCGGCAGCGCCCGTGCCGGCGCCTGCGCCGGTCGCGACCGCCTCTCCGCTGCCGGACCTGCCCGTGGCGGCCAGCGAACGCCCGCCCGCCGACAATTGTCCGACGAAGCTCTTCATGCCCACCGCGGACGGCCGCCTGATCGCGCTGAACCCCGACAACGGCGCCGTCTGCACGGCCTTCGGCGGCGGCACGGGGCAGATCAATCTCTGGGCCAACATGCCCAACGTCAATCCGGGCGCCTATTACTCCACCTCGCCGCCCGCCATCGCGAAAAACCTGATCATCGTCGGCGGTACCGTGCTCGACAACGTGTCGACGAGCGAGCAGTCCGGCGTCATCCGCGCCTTCGACGTGAACACCGGCGCGCTGGTGTGGAACTGGGATTCGGGCCGGCCCGACGTGACCACGCCGATCGCACCGGGCGAAACCTATGTCCCCAACTCGCCCAATTCCTGGTCGATCTCCAGCGTCGACGAAGCCCTGGGCCTCATCTACATCCCGCTCGGCAACCAGCCGCCGGATCAGTGGGGCGGCAACCGCAGCGCCAATGTGGACCGGTTCTCCTCCTCGGTCGTGGCGCTCGACATCGCGACAGGTCAGCTGCGCTGGGTCTTCCAGACCGTCCACCACGATCTGTGGGATTACGACGTCCCGTCCCAGCCGAGCCTCGTCGACCTGACAATCGGCGGACAGACGGTGCCGGCCCTCGTCCAGCCGACCAAGCAGGGAGAGCTCTACGTGCTCGACCGGCGCACCGGCCAGCCCGTCCTGCCGGTCACCGAGAAGCCCACCCCGCAGGGCGCCGCCCAGGGCGACCGGACCGCGCCGACGCAGCCCGTCTCGGCCCTGTCCTACGATCCGCCGCCGCTCACCGAGCGCGACATGTGGGGCGCGACGATGTTCGATCAGCTCGCCTGCCGGATCGCGTTCAAGAAGCTGCGTTACGAGGGCCGCTACACGCCGCCCTCCCTCCAGGGCACCCTGGTCTATCCGGGCAATTTCGGCGTGTTCAACTGGGGCAGCGTCGCGGTCGATCCGGAGCGGCAGATCGCGTTCACGACGCCGACCTACATCGCCTTCGTGTCGCAGCTCGTGCCGCGCCAGGACGACAAAACGCTCTATGTCCAGGGCGAGAACCGGCCGGAGAGCAGCCTGCCGGCCCTGAACGAGAATTTCGGCGCGCCGTTCGCTGTGAAGCTTTCCGCCTTCACGTCGGCGCTCGGCGTTCCCTGCCAGGCGCCGCCCTGGGGCTACGTGGCGGCCGCCGACCTCACCACCGGCAAGATCCTCTGGAAGCACAAGAACGGCACCGTGCGCGACGCCTCGCCTGTCCCGCTCCCCTTCCCGATGGGCGTGCCCAATCTCGGCGGCCCGATGATGACGGGAGGCGGCGTCGCGTTCCTCTCGGGCACCATCGACTATTACGTCCGCGCCTATGACGTCTCCAACGGCGCCCAGCTCTGGGAGGCGCGGCTTCCCGCCGGCGGCCAAGCGACGCCGATGACCTATACCGGCGCCGACGGACGGCAATACCTGCTCGTGGTGGCGGGCGGTCATGGTTCGCTCGGCACCAAGGCGGGCGATTACGTGATCGCCTACGCTCTCCCGAAAACCTGACGGGAGGCTCTCATGAGCCGAATCATCGCCGTCTGGTTCGCGGCCCGACGGCGAAACCGTTCTTAGAGCATCGGACGGACCCAGTCGGGATCACCGGAACAAGCCCGGTGATGACACCCTCCACACGTCATGGCCGGCCTTGTGCCGGCCAACCCGATATGGTGAGGCGCGGCGTTCCAGATGATCGAGATCACCGGGACAAGCCCGGTGATGACGTGGGAGCATGAGACACCCGGCTCGCACGACCCTCCCCACGTCATGGCCGGCCTTGTGCCGGCCATCCCGATCGGAAGAGCGCAACGCCTCACAGGAGCGGGATCACCGGGACCAGCCCGGTGATGACGGGGAGACGGTGGCACCCTCCCGTCACGGTCGAAACCTCCCATGTCATGGCCGGCCGGTCATCACCCGCCTCGTGCCGGCCATCCCGATCGTCCGATGCTCAGCGGACCCGAAGGCTCGCACGATGCGCCGGTCAAGAGAAGGAGCCTCGGATGAATCCCGAAAGGGGTGTCCACTTTTCCAGTCCGAGGCTCTACCGCCCGTCCTGTTTCGACGATCCGGATCCCACGCCCCCTGTCGGTGCGCCGCCGGTGCCGATCGAGCCCGCGGACGTCCCCGGGCTTCCGGCCGGCAGCGTGCCGCCCGGCTGCAGCGGCGTCGAGAGGCCCGACGGCGCGCGCGGCGGATGAGCGGATGAGAACCAGGTGTCGTCCGACGGGCTTCCGCCCGGCGCCGGAGAAGCCAAGCCGGCGCCATGCAGGAGCGCATCGTCCCCCGGGTCCGATCCCTGCCCCTGCTGCAGGCCGGCCGGGCTCGACGGCGGGCTGCCGGTCCGGTCGGTGCGGGGTCCCGAGCCGGTTCGGTCCGCCATGCCGCGACGGGAGCCCTCCAGGCTGCGGTCGATGACCCCGCTCTCGAGCGGGAATGGCGGCTGCGGACGCCGGGGCGGCACATGCACCGACCTGGTCTGGCGCGAGCCCGTGTGGCCGGACCGGGTCATGGACCACAGAAGCGCCCCCGCCCCGAGGGCCGCAAGACCGCCGAGGACGCCGAACACGGTTCCTGTCGGAAGACCGTAGCGGCTCGGCATCATGGCTTGCGGCATATGCCAGCGCTCGGCCTCGTAGGAGGCGATCCGCTCGCGCTCGTACCGGCGCCAGAGGTGCTTGAGCTCGGGCGGGGAAAATGCCCCCCGGGCGACGATCATCACGCCGTTCTCCTCCAGGGTGAATGCGTGGCGGATCGAACCGGTGAGGTCCTTGAAGTCGGAAGCCCAGTCGGCGCTGTCCTTGTCGGGCCGGGCGGCGAGCCTGTCGAGCTCCCGGAGGATCTCGTCCTGCTTGCCTTCGAGATCGGCCAGATAGCTCGCCGTGCGCTCATGTCCCGACAGGGCGGGATAGAGCACGTTCTGCTGCGCGCCGATATGCCGTTCCAGCTCGTCCTGGAGATCGGCGAAAAGTTCGGCGCGGCTGTTGGGCCCACTCCCCGTCGCCCGCAGCACCTCGCGGCAGAGCTCTTCGATGTTCGCGTGGTCCGCCACAACCATCTGCCACAATTCCATGGGGGCCTCCTCTCATGCCGGATCGGCATGAACCATGCCTGATAAGCATGAACGGTCAGAGCGGACCGCTGTTCCGCCGCCGGCGGGCTTTGGCCCCGCGAGCGCATCCTACGGACCCGGAGGGCCGCATCAGCGATGCGCCGGTCAAGAATGGCGCCTCGCAATCGATCCCCAAGGCGGGTCCACTCTCGGGATCGGCGCTCTAGCCCCAAAGAACCGCCGGCCCTTAAAAATGCCGCAGAGGTGACAAGGTTAGTCCGGAATTGCTATGAACAAAGTCAAAGCTGGGCCTTGCGCATGGGAGGCGCAAGGGCTTGTCCGAAGCCTCAAGAAGCGTGAGAGATCGAATGAACGCGCAGACCCCGCAAGCCTTCGACGCCGTCGCGCCTGCCTCCGTGAATCTGCCGACCTACGACGATGTGATCACGGCGGCGTGGCGCATCGACGGGGTGGCTCACCGAACGCCGGTTCTGACCTCCCGCACCGCCGATGAGCGGACGGGCGGCCGGCTCTTCTTCAAGGCCGAGAACCTCCAGCGCGGCGGCGCCTTCAAGTTCCGCGGCGCCTACAACGCGATCGCCAGGCTGTCCCCCGATGCGCGCCAGCGCGGCGTCGTCGCATTCTCCTCCGGCAACCATGCCCAGGCCATCGCCTATGCCGGACAGCTCCAGAGCGTGCCGACCGTCATCATCATGCCGCAGGATGCTCCGGCCATGAAGGTCGCGGCCACCAAGGGCTATGGCGGCGAGGTGGTGCTCTACGACCGCTACAAGGAGGACCGCGAGGCGATCGGGCGCAAGCTGTCGCAGGAGCGCGGCCTCACGCTCATCCCGCCTTATGACCACGAGGACGTGATCGCCGGCCAGGGCACGGCCGCGAAGGAGCTGATCGAAGAGGTCGGCCCCCTCGACATGCTGCTCGTCTGCGTGGGCGGCGGCGGCCTGCTGGCCGGCTCGGCGCTCGCGTCGAAGGCGCTCTCGCCCGATTGCCGGATCTTCGGGATCGAGCCGGAAGCCGGCAATGACGCGCAGCAATCCTTCCGCACGGGATCCATCGTCCGGATCCCCGTGCCGGCCACCATCGCGGACGGCGCGCAGACGACCTATGTGGGCAACAAGACCTTTCCCATCATGCGCGCCCTGGTCGACGACATCCTCACCGTGTCGGACGCCCAGCTCGTGGACACCATGCGCTTCTTCGCCGAGCGCATGAAGATCGTGGTCGAACCGACCGGCTGCCTGGCGGCGGCGGCGGCGCTTCACGATGTCGTGCCCTGCAGGGGCAAGCGGGTCGGCATCATCATCAGCGGCGGCAACGTGGACCCGCGGGCGCTGGCGGGCTTCCTCGCGGGTTAAAGCATCGGACCCAAAAGTGGACTTGCACTTTTGGGATCCATCCGATGCTTTCTTCTTGAATGAGAGCATCGGTCAGGACGGACCCAGCGGGCCGCGCCAGCGAAAACCGGGGCCACTTTTCCGTCCGATGCTCCAGAGGACATCCCGCGGCATCGTCCCCCGACGTGGTTCCGCAGGGGGCCTCAAGAGAGCATGATCCGGCCAGGCAGCCGATGGCTCGTCAGGTTGAGGCCTTCACGGCGAGAACCGCATAGCGATGCTGCGCCGCGCGCTCCAGTCCCCTGAGCAGCGGCAGGTTCTTCGCCTGCGCCCGGTGGATCGGCTTGAGATCGCGGTCGATGAGCGTCCGGGAGAAACCCGCCTCGCGCAGCAGCCCGGCGACCTCCTCCGCCCGCGCTCCCTTGGAGAAATAGACCCGTCTCAGGATGCGTTCATGGGTTTCGCGCATGGCATTGGGCGCGTGCGAGGCCCCGGCGAGCCCCGGCACCAGCTTCTCGACGAAACGGATCATGCGCTTGACGATCGTATCCGACACGAAATCGCCGTCGACAACCAGCAGACGTCCGCCAGGCCTGAGGAGGGAATGCCACTCCCGGAAGGCCGCCTTCGGATCGACCAGCGTCCAGACAAGATGGCGCGTGACGAGCACGTCGTAGCTCTCCGGCTGCTCCAGGGTGCGTTCCGCATCACCCATGACGAAGCGGATCTCGGCGCCGCGCCTGGCCGCCTTGGCGCGGGCCTGCGTCAGCATCGCGTCCGACCAGTCGAGACCCGTGACGGTGAAGCCAAGGCCATGCAGAAGGTGGGAGATCACGCCCGTGCCGCTGGCGAGATCGAGAGCCTTCCGGCCCTGGCCCGGACCGAGATGGCGCCGGAAGAGATCGCGCCAGGCCTCCCGTTCCTCCTCCGAGAAGATCTCGTGACCGACCTGCTCGTCGAAGGTCGGCGCACGCAAGGACCAGTAGTCGCGGATCTCGTCCCGGAGGGTGTAGTTCGAGTTCATTGAAGTCTCACGAACGCAGGTGATTTCCGAGCTCCTCTAGGCACAATTTGCCAAACCGTCAAACTATAATCATTATAAACTGCAGAATAGAACGGTTACAAACTACCCCAATACTGCTCTTCCTTATAGATATTCTAAAAGATATTCCTTGCACGGCAACTATTCGAGCCATAGGAAGTGCGCGCTTTCCTCAAGATGCGAGGCGCGTCATGCAACTCTCCAAGCTGGTCTTCGGCGCCGCCCTGGCGCTGGTCGGGCTTCTGCCCGTGTCCTCACAAGCCGCCGACAGGATCAAGGTGACCGACATCGCCGGCCGCCAGGTCGAAGTGATGGCGCCCGTCCAGAAGGTCATCCTCGGCGAGGGACGCCAGATGTACTTCGTGGCGACGCTCGACACCGACCAGCCGTTCAAGCGCGTGGTCGGCTGGCGCGACGACCTGCAGAAGGCGGATCTCGACGGCTACAGGGACTACCTCGCCAAGTATCCGCAGATCGACAAGATCCCCACCTTCGGCGGCTTCAAGGAAGGCACGTTCGACGTGGAGCAGGCCGTCTCCCTCAAGCCCGACGTGATCCTCCTCAACATCGAGGCCAAGACCGCCACCGACGACGCCAAGCTCATCGAGAAGCTCGCCAAGATCGACATCCCGGTCGTCTTCGTGGACTTCCGCGAGAAGCCCTTCGAGAACACCGACGCGAGCATGCGCCTCATCGGCAAGCTGTTCGGCAAGGAGACGCGCGCGGAGGAGTTCATCGCGTTCCGCAAGGCGCAGATCGACCTCGTGACCGAGCGCCTCGCCAAGGCCAACCCGCCGAAGCCCGTCGTGATGGTGGAGCGTGCCGCCGGCTATTCCGACGATTGCTGCATGTCCTTCGGCAACGAGAACTTCGGCAAGTTCGTGGAGGTTGCAGGCGGGCAGAACCTCGCGGCCAAGATCATTCCCGGCACCTTCGGCGTCGTGAACCCGGAGCAGATCATCGCGGCCAATCCGGATCAGGTCATCGTGACGGGCTCGAACTGGGAACTCTACGTTCCGGGCGGCGCCTGGGTGGGCGTCGGCTCCGGGGCGGACAAGGCCAAGGCCCGGGAGAAGCTCGCCGCGCTGATGAAACGTCCCGCCTATACCGGCGTGAAGGCCCTCCGCGACAACCGGGTCCACGCCATCTGGCACCAGTTCTACAACAGCCCCTACCAGTTCGTCGCCATCCAGGCCATGGCCAAGTGGCTGCACCCGGACCTGTTCAAGGACCTCGATCCCGAGACCACCATGAAGACGCTCTACGAGCGCTTCCTGCCCGTCCCCTACAAGACCGGCTACTGGGTCTCCCTCACCGACAAGGAATAGGCCCTTGGCCCACTCGCCCGCCATCGCCATGCCGCGGGGACGCGGAGCCTACCGCGTCCTCGTCCAGCGCAAGAAGCTCGTGCTTCTTGCGCTCGGCCTCGTCCTGATCCTCTCGGTGATCGCCGATCTCGGCCTGGGACCGGCGCGCTATTCCATGCGCGAGGTCGTGCTGGCGCTGATGGGCTCGCCCGAGGTCTCGCTCCAGACCAGCGTGGTGATCTGGGACATCCGCATGCCGGTCGCGCTCATGGCCGTCGTGGTGGGGGCGGCCCTGTCGGCCGCGGGCGCGCAGATGCAGACGATCCTCAACAACCCGCTCGCCAGCCCCTTCACGCTGGGCATCTCGGCGGCGGCGAGCTTCGGCGCCTCGATCGCCCTTGTGTTCGGCGTCGGCATCCTGCCCTGGGCCATCGACTACGTGGTGTCGATCAACGCCCTTCTCATGGCCATGGCGGCGGCTCTCTTCATCCATTTCATGAGCCAGAGGCGCGGCGTGACGGTCGAGACCATCGTGCTGCTCGGCATCACCCTGGTCTTCACCTTCAACGCGCTCCTCGCCCTGGTGCAGTATCTCGCCTCCGAGCAGGCGCTCGCCGCCGTGGTGTTCTGGACCATGGGCAGCCTGACCCGCGCCACCTGGCCGAAGCTCGCCATCACCACGGCCGTGGTGGCGATCTCCCTGCCCCTGTTCATGCGCCGCGCCTGGGCGCTCACGGCGCTGCGCCTGGGCGACGACAAGGCGGCGAGCTTCGGGGTCAACGTGCGCTGGCTGCGCCTGGAGACGATGATGATCATCAGCCTGCTTGCCGCCGTGCCGGTCGCCTTCGTGGGCACCATCGGGTTCATCGGCCTCGTCGGCCCGCACATCGCCCGCATGCTGGTGGGCGAGGACCAGCGCTATTTCCTGCCCGCCTCCGTCCTGTCGGGCGCGGCGATCCTGTCGCTGACGTCGGTCATCAGCAAGTCCATCGTGCCGGGAACGATCTTTCCCATCGGCATCATCACGGCCCTCGTGGGCGTGCCGTTCCTCTTCAGCCTGATCATGTCCAGCCGGAGGCGCTCATGGTAGCGACCCTGCAACTCACCGATGTCGGCGTGCGCTACGGCAGGCAGGAGGTGCTCTCGGGCGTCACCACGCCGGTGCTGAAGGGCGGCGAGGTCACGGCCGTGATCGGGCCGAACGCCGCCGGCAAGTCGAGCCTGTTCCGGCGCATCGCGGGCCTCCTCGACGGTCCCGGGACCATCCGCATCGACGATGGGGCGCTCCGGCCCGACCCGGGCCATGTCTGCTACATGCCGCAGGACACCTCGGTGAACACGGTGCTGACCGTCTACGAATCGGTGCTGCTCGCCCGCAAGCAGGGCGCGGGCCGCAAGGTGACGGACGAGGACCTTCACGAGGTCGACCGCATCCTCTACGATCTGCAGATCGAACCCATCTCCTTCAAGGGTCTGCACGAACTCAGCGGCGGACAGCGCCAGCTGGTCTCCCTCGCCCAGGTGCTGGTGCGCGATCCGAAGATCCTGCTCCTCGACGAGCCCACGAGCGCCCTCGACCTGCACCGGCAGGTGGAGGTGCTGGCCCTGATCCGCTGCCTCGCGAGGGAGCGCGGGATCTGCGTCATCCTGGCCATCCACGATCTCAACCAGGTCCTGCGCGTGGCCGACCGGGTGATGGTGATCGATGCCGGCACGATGGTCTCCTGCGGGCCGGTGGAATCGGTGATCACCCCGGCCCTGCTCCAGACCATCTATCGGGTGGAAGGCCGCATCGAGCGCTGCTCGCGCCAATCCGCCCACGTGATCATCGACGGGCCGATCGGACGGGCCTGACGCGGCGCCGTCCCGGCCGGCACGCGGGCCTCAGCGCTTCCTGGAAGCGGAAGCCTGCGTCTCCTTCAAGGTCGTCTCGACCTTGTCGAGCTTGTCCTCGATCTTATCGAGCTTCGTCAGGATCTGGTACAGCAGGTCCGGGACGACACGGGCATGATCGACATTCTCGCGGGACGCCTTCGCGGTCGCCTGCACGGCCTCGATCAACTCGCGCATCTCGGAGCGTGTCGCGGTCACGGCGTCGGCGGACGGCGCAGGAGCGGTTTGGGCGGCGGCCTGGCAGGCGAAACCGATTGTCAGAACAGAGGCGATGACCACGAGGCGCATTGTCGGGCTCCAGGAGAAGGCAAGAAGAGATCTCAAGATGTCGGCAGCAAGGCAAAGACTTTCTTCAAGGAACGCTGCGTTCTTTGTTGAAAGGCGGGAGCTTTCGGCCCGAAACGCCCCCTCCTGCGGCGCCATGGCCGTCCTAACCGCTTCTTCACCCTACAGGGTCATATCGCTCGCCATTCCGGGCAATCGCCCGACCCTGTCCTCATCGCAGGAACGCCTGCCGAATCGAAAGGAGATGCCCGTGCCGACGCGACGTCACCCCCGGCTTGCCGCCGCTCTTCTCGCCTTTGCCGCGACCCTGCTCCCTGCCCTGGCCGCCGGCTCCGACCAGGACGCGACGGTGCGCGAAGCGGTCGACGCGGCGGTGAAGCCGGTCATCGAGCGCTACGGCATCCCCGGACTGGCCGTCGCGGTGACCATCGACGGCAGGCGCCACTTCATGGATTACGGCGTGGCCTCGAAGGACCATCGGATCCCGGTCACGCGCGAGACGCTCTTCGAGCTCGGATCGATCAGCAAGACGTTCACCGCCACCCTGGCGACCCTCGCGGCGGTCGAAGACCGGCTGTCGCTCACCGACCCCGTCGGCCGGCACATGCCGGAACTGAAGGGCAGCGCCCTCGACAGGGTGCGGCTCCTCGACCTCGCGACGCATACGGCCGGGGGCTTTCCGCTCCAACTGCCCGCGGCCGTGAAGGATCAGAAGCAGCTCATCGCCTATTACCGCGCGTGGACGCCGAAGGCGCCCCCGGGAACGCAGCGCAGCTACGCCAATCCGAGCATCGGCCTTCTCGGTCTGGCGACCGCCCGCGCCATGGGGGCGAGCTTCGAGACCCTCGCGGGACAGCTGTTCCGCGATCTCGGCCTGCAGCACACCTTCATCGACGTTCCCGAGGCCGAGATGGCGTCCTATGCCTGGGGCTACGGCCGCGACGGCAAGCCCGTCCGCGTGTCCGATGCTCTCCTCGTGGCGGAGGCCTATGGCGTCAAGTCGAACGCGGTCGACATGCTCCGCTTCCTCGAGGCGAACATGGGCGTCGGCACGGTCCCGGAGAAACTCGCCCGGGCCCTGCGTGCGACCCGGACCGGCTATTTCCGCTCGGGCGGGCTGATCCAGGATCTCGTCTGGGAGCACTATCCCTATCCGGTCGCGCTCGACACGCTCGTCGCCGGCAACAGGATGAACCAGAAGGTCCATCCGGCCGCCGCGATCGACCCGCCCATGGCGCCGCGAGACGACGTGATCGTCAACAAGACCGGGTCGACCCTCGGGTTCGGAGCCTATGTGGCGTTCGTTCCGGGCAAGAGGATCGGGATCGTCATGCTGGCGAACAAGGCCTATCCCAACGAGGCCCGGGTGGAGGCAGCCCACCGGGTCCTCTCGCGCCTGACGGAATAGGCCGCGCCCCCTTCCACGTCATCACCGGGCTTGTCCCGGTGATCCCGATACGGTGAGGCGCCGCGCCCCAAAAGATCGGGATGGCCGGCACAAGGCCGGCCATGACGTGCGGAGGGTGTCATCACCCGCCACGTCATCACCGGGCTTGTCCCGGTGATCCCGCTTCTGTGAGGCGCCGCGCTTTTCCGATCGGGATGGCCGGCACAGGGCCGGCCATGACGTGGGTGGGTTGCAGGAAGGGCGGAGGGTGCCATGACACCGGAGGGTGTTGTCACCGGCCCTGACCACCTTCTCCACGTCATCACCGGGCTTGTCCCGGTAATCCCGCTTGTCTGGAACGCCGAGCCCTTCCGATCGAGATGGCCGGCGAGAGGCGGGTGCTGATCGGCCGGCCATGACGTGCGGAGGGTATCGGCACCGGGATTGTCCCGGTGACCTCGATCGGAAGACCGCCGAGCGCATCCTGCGGACGATGCGCCGCTTCAGGATGAGAGCATCGGATCCGATCCCAAAAGTGGTGTCCACATTTGGGTCCGAGGCTCTAGCACTCGGTCTTCTGTTTCGTCGTGGTGTCGCCGAACTCGTTCGTCTTCTGCTGCGTCGTTGTCGAGCACCCGGTGCTACCGGTCGCTCCCACGTCGCGATGCTCGATGATCACGTCCTTCCGGTCGGGACCGGACGCGGCGCCGCCGGCGATGCCGCCGATTCCCGCCCCGACGGCGGCACCGACGGGCCCGCCCACCACGGCTCCGGCCGTGCCGCCGGCAATCGCGCCGGCCGCGGCGCCACCCTCCTCGGCCCATGCCAGGGTCGGGACCGTCATCAGCAGCGCGGCAGCCGCGAACTTGAGATCAGAAACACGCATGACCTGCTCTCCACCTATCGAAGGAAAACTCCGCCATGACAACGGTGAAGGCAGCGCCGCGTTTCAGCGTGGCCGTTGCCCGAATTCCGGACGCCGTCTCGCGGCTGCAACCCTTCGGGACGATCCCTCGAAGGAGCGGTCGCGATTAACACGATGTTAATCGGCCGCGGCGGACAATTGCCGATCATCCGGGGAAGACCGTCATGGTTTCCGATTCCCGATCCAAGGCGATGGTCCTTGTCGTCGACGACGATGCCGTCGCCCGCGAGCTCGTCGCTCATCTTCTTCGAGCGGGCGGATACGACGTGACGGCCGTCCCCAACGGGGAGCGCGCGCTTCTGATCCTGTGCCAGCAGGGCGACGAAATCGACTGGCTCGTGTGCAAGGTGGACCTGCCGGGGCTGGTCTGCGGCTTCATCCTGAAAGACGAGTATGAGCGGCTTCATCCCGACCGGCCCGCGCTGCTGATCGCATCCCCCGATCCGGCCAGGACGTCGCCCGCCCACGCGGTTTTCATCCCTCCGGCGGCTCCGGTCAGAGTGCTCGAGGCTCTGCAGGGCCTGACAAGCCCGGATGCCCCGCGGGTCGTGCCGTTTCCGAGCGCGAAGGCAGCCTGATCGCTCCAGCGCGAGCCAGTCTCCCTCTCGCCTGCATTAATCATCTGGTTACCCCCTGTCCGGCATACCGACAGGATGACCTATTCCCGCGACACCGAAGCCGTTTCCGAGTTCACCGGCGAGCCCGTCAGCACCTGGTCCGAGGAATGGCGGATCGAGACCGAGGCCCGGACCGTCCTGAAGATGTCCAAGCAGGAGCGGGACGTCTTCTTCAACGGGCGGAAGGACGAGAACGGGAAGACGATCGACCGCGGGGTGGTCGGCATCCGGGGGGCGAAGGCGGCCGAGGAGATCAAGGCCACCATGGAGCGGCTGCAGGAAGCCCGTACCAAGCCCCGATGACGGACAGGACTCCTAAAAAGGTCGGTGTTTAGAAATAAAAAGAAAAGAAAAGGGTCGCGCCCGGTCTTTATCGACCGTGTTCGCGACCCTTCGAACCGTATTTGCCCCTACGGTGAGCCCGGATTAAATCATATGAGATGATCGATCAAGGGCAAATAGTTTGCAAATGAACGATCGGAAGCGTCAGAATAACGCAGAAATTCTATTGACACGCCCCATTCGTGTCACGGACCGTCACAATTTGGCCAAACTACTCCCTGAATAGATAGGTTCACCGACCTTATTATTTGCCCCTACGGGTCGGACCTTGAAGCGCCCCGAGAGCGGGCGCTTTCTTTTTGGGGCACAGGCCGCCACCTGAGCAAGCCTCCACTTGTTTCTGCCGTAATCAGGAAGCATTCAGGTTTCCTGTGAGATGATCACACCGGCGTTAAGGCGATTATCCGTGATCCCGCACCGCATCCTTCTGGCGCTCGCCCAGTCCCTGCTGGCGCTCCTGCTCATGGCGGGAACCGCGCAGGCGAAGCCGTGCCTTATCGATGACCGGGATTGCCTCGGCGCGTCCGAGACCACGCTGGCTCTCTCCGGCGACGCCATCGATTCGCCGGAAGGCGTCCTGGCGGACCTCCAGGCCGTGCCGGGTGGCGACGACGCCCCGGGCTCCCTCCTGCCGGGCATCGCCCCGACCGTCCTGATCGATCAGGCCCGCCTGATCACGATGGGCTGCATCGCCTGCCCGAACGCTCCGCCCTCGCACCGGGCCTGCGCCGCCCCTCCGACCGGCCCTCCCTTCGTCTGAACCTTCGCGGCGCCGTCGTCGTGCGCACCGCACTCCCGCGTGCGCCTGTCGCGGCGGCCCCCTTGCCCGTGCTTTGACGCGGTTCGAAGCGCCCGGGCGCCCGATTGAAGGCGCCAAAGACCACTCAGACGAGATCTCCCATGCCCACCACCGCTCTTCGCACAGCCGAGGCGAACCCCGCCGTCGAGGCGCACGCGACCCCGGCCGCTGCGGTCACCCCGCCCCGGCGCCCTTTCTTCCGGCGCTGGATGACACCGGCTCTCGCCCTGGCGGGGTTCGCCGCCCTCGCGGCCCTGCTCATGCGGCTTCTGTCCGGGCTCGACCTCGCGACCGTGGCCGCCAGTGCCGTCGGCACGCCGGTCTCGCTCATCGGAATCTCCCTGCTCTTCGCCGCCGTCAGCTACGCCGCGCTGATCGGGTATGATGCCTTCGGCCTCCGTGCCGCGACCGACAAGGCGGTACCGCTCGGGACCGTCGCGCTCGGGTCCTTCACGAGCTACGCCATCGGCCACACCCTGGGTTTTCCGCTCGTCACGGCGGGCGCCGTGCGCTGGCGCATCTATGGCGGGGCGGGCCTGAGCCTGAGCGAGGTCGCCAAGCTCACGGCCGTGGCCGCCATGACCCTGTGGGTCGGCATGGCCGGGGTGCTCGGGCTGAGCGCCACCCTCGAGCCGCAGGCCCTTGCCGCCCTCGACCATCTGCCGATGGGGTTCAACCGCGGCCTTGGGATCGCGCTGCTGGCGGGGCTCGCGGCTTACCTGGCCTGGAGCCGCGGGAGCGGTCGTGAGATCGGCCGGGGACGGATGCAGATCCGCGTCCCGGGCGGCGGAGCGGCGCTCGTCCAGATCGGCCTCGGCCTGACGGACATCTGCGCGGCCGCCGCAGCCCTGTGGGTGCTTCTCCCGGCGGATCTCGGCATCGGCTTTCCGGTTTTCGCGGCCGTTTTCGCAAGCGCCATCCTGCTCGCCGTGGTCAGTCACGTCCCGGCCGGGCTCGGCGCCTTCGAGGCGGCCATCCTGCTGGCCTTTCCGCAGGCTCCGGCGGCCGAGCTGCTGTCGGCCATCCTCGTCTGGCGGCTCACCTACACGCTGATTCCCTTCCTGTTCGCCGTGGCGCTGTTCCTGGCACACGAGGTGCGGCGCTCGGATGCGAAACTCACCCGCGCGGCGCGGCGCGTCCGGCGCCTCGTGCTGCCCTTCGTGCCGGCAGCCCTTGCCATTCTCACCTTCATCGGCGGCCTCGTGCTGCTCACCTCCGGCGCGCTCCCCAACGATTATTCACGCGTGCGGGCCCTGCGGCTTCTGGTGCCCCTGCCCTTCGCCGAGGTGTCGCACCTCGTCGGCAGCACGGCCGGCGTCGTGCTCCTTATCCTGTCCCGCGGCCTGATGCGCCGCCTCGCCAGCGCCTGGACCCTGTCCGTCGTCGTCATCGGGGCCGGGATCGTGGTGTCGCTGGCCAAAGGGTTCGACTGGGAGGAAGGGCTCGTTCTCGGGGCCGTTCTCACCCTGCTCCTGACCCACCGCTCGGCCTTCTACCGCAAGGCCGGGATCTTCGCCGAACCGCTGGAGCCGCGCTGGCTCGTGGCGGTCACCTTCATTCTCGGCTGCACCCTCTGGCTCGGCTTCACGGCCTTCCAGGACGTCGACTACAGCCATGACCTGTGGTGGCAGTTCAACTGGCACGACGATGCGTCCCGCTTCCTGCGCAGCAGCCTGGGAGCCATCATCATCGGGGCGGCCCTGTCGCTCTACGCGATGATCCATCGTCATCCCGATGCGCGCCGCGTGGAGCCCCTGAAGCCCGACGCGCTGGCGCCCGCCCTCGCCTGCGCCGAGCGCGCGGACGCGCATCTTGCCCTGCTCGAAGACAAGCGCTTCCTCTTCCATCCGTCCGGCGAAGCCTTCCTCATGTATGCCGTGCGCGGCAAGAGCTGGATCGCCATGGGCGATCCCATCGGCAAGCCCGAACATGCGGCCGACCTCATGTGGCAGTTCCTCGAGGAGGTCGACCGCCATGCGGGCTGGCCCGTATTCTACCAGGTCAGCCCGACGCATCTGCCACTCTATCTCGACGGCGGGCTGTCCCTCGTGAAGCTCGGCGAGGAGGCGCATGTGGATCTCGAGACCTTCACGACGGAGGGCAAGGCCGGCAAGGACTGGCGCGCGGCGCTCAACCGCGCCAAGCGCGAGAACCTCGAGTTCGCCATCATCCCGGCCGCCGAGGTGCCCGGCCATCTCGGCGAGCTGAAAGAAGTCTCGGACGCCTGGCTCGCGGGGCGCGGCGCCGGCGAGAAGGGGTTCTCGATCGGCTTCTGGTCGGAGCGCTACCTGTCCTATTTCGACGTGGCCGTGATCCGCCGGGACGGCCGCATCGTGGCCTTCGCGAACATCTGGTACGGCCAGCCCGGAGGCGAGATCACCATCGATCTCATGCGCTATCTGCCGGGCATCCCCGGCATCATGGATCTGCTCTTCGTCAGCCTCATGCAGGAGGGCAAGGCGCGGGGTTACCGCTGGTTCAACCTCGGCATGGCGCCGCTCTCGGGCCTGTCCGAGCATCGCCTCGCTCCGAGCTGGCACAAGGTCGCGGCCTTCGTGGCGCGCAACGGCGAGCGCTTCTACGGCTTCAAGGGCTTGCGGGCCTACAAGGAGAAGTTCGGCCCCGCCTGGGAGCCGCGCTATCTCGCGAGCCCGGGCGGCTGGGCGCTGCCGCAGATCCTGCTCGACGTGAGCAACCTGATTTCGGGAAGCCCGATCAAATCCATCAGCAAGGGGGCGAGATCATGAGGACGTTCAAGCATCTCCGGAACCTGACCGTCGTGGCGGCGCTCGTCGCCCTGGTGTTCGGCAGCGTGCTGCTCGGCCGCTCCGCATGGTCGGCCCTGATGCCGCCCACCGTATCCACCACGACGATCGACGTCGAGGGCTTCGGCCCCGTCGACATCGTCCGGGCGGAGGATCGTCCCTCGAAGGGGCTGGTCATTCTGGTGGCCGACGAGGCCGATGCGGCGGCGCGGCGGGAGGATGCCCTTGCGCTGGCGAAGGCCGGGCTGGCGGCAGCCTCCTTCAACTTCGACGCCCTGCGCGCCGACTTCGCCAAGTCGCCCCCCGAGGACGAGTGCCACTACGTGTCGGACGACCTGAAGGATCTCGCCCAGGCGGTGCAGCGCAAGCTCGGGCTGCAGCGCTACTTCTTCCCGGTGATCGCCGGACGGGGCGACGGCGCTGCCTTCGCCTATGCGGCCCTGGCGCAGGCTCCGGCGAACACTCTCGGAGGCGCCATCGGAATCGGCTTCAAGCCCCTGCTGAAGACCGACAGGACCTATTGCTTCGATCCCAAGCTCGAGCCGGCGGGCGACGGCTTCTTCGCCCTGCGCCGGGTGCCCGACCTGCCCGCGCCCTGGCGGGCCATTGCGCCGGAACGCGAGCGCCAGGCCGTGGAGGCCTTCCAGGGCGACGGCGACGAGGTCGCCTTCGTGCCGGCCGAGGACGCCGCCGCCGTCCGCGACGCCCTGATCGACAGCGCCGTCGAGCTGGGCAAGACCGGCGAGCGCGGCCACTCGCAGCTGCCCGTCTCGGTCATCGCCCCCGAGGGGCCGGCGAAAGGGCTCGCCGTCATCATCTCGGGCGACGGCGGCTGGCGGGATATCGACAAGTCCATCGGCGAATGGCTCGCGCAAAAGGGCGTCGCCGTCGTGGGGCTCGATTCCCTGCGCTATTTCTGGTCCAAGAAGAGCCCGAAGGACGTGGCCGCCGATCTCGGTCTGCTGTTCGACCATTACGGCGCGGAATTCGGGACCGACCACTATGCCATCGTGGGGTTCTCGTTCGGCTCCGACATCATGCCCGACGTGTGGCCGGAACTGCCCAAGGCGATCAAGGACCGGATCGGTCTCGTGTCGCTCCTGGCGCTCGGCACCAACGCGGATTTCGAGGTGACCGTGGAGGGCTTCATCGGCGCCGCCTCCGCCGAGAGCCGGCCCTTGACCCCGCTCCTCCATCAGTTGCCGCTCGACAAGACGCAGTGCATCTACGGCAAGGAGGAGGCGGAGGACAACGAGACCTCCTGCACGGCGCCCGAACTCGGCGGGACGCAAAGAATCGCGCTGGACGGCGGGCATCATTTCGACGGCGACTATTCCAAGGCCGCAGAGGCGATCTGGGGGCGGCTCAAGCCGACCCCGTAGCTCGCCGGGAGGGGCGGAGGCCCGTCAGGACGAGCCCTGCGGGGCGAAGAAGCAGATGATCGCGTGGGTGGTCGGCTCCTCGCAGATGTGGAACTTCCCATCCGGGGACATCTTGGCCTCGTCGCGGCCGACGAGGCGCCCGTCCCAGAGCCGCCAGCCCTCCTCGGTCTCGGTCACGGTCTCGCCCCTGGCCTGCGCCAGTTCGCGGCAATCGTGATCGTTGCAGCACCAGGCCGGATACCAGCCATGGGCCAGGGCCGGCCCGCCGAGGAGCCAGCCCGCGACCACGAGTGTTGTCCGTCGCCGACCAGCGGCCATCCTGGATCAGCCCCTCCCGAGGATCTTCCGAGCGGCAAGCTTATCCTGGATCGGCGCGTCCGCCACCCTACCCCTCCGGCTTGGCCGGGCGGCCGGCGATTCCGGGAGGACGAGGGCTCTCCCCGGCCTCACTCCGTCGTCTGGAGATAGGGCTCGACCTTGCCCTTGAGCTTGATGGTCATGGGATTGCCGAAGCGGTCCTTGGCGTTGCCGGCGGTGACGCGGACCCAGCCCTCGCTGACGCAATACTCGTCCACGTTGGTCTTCTCGGCCCCGTTGAAGCGGATTCCCACCCCCTTCGCGAGCAGCTCCTCGTCGTAATAGGGGCTGTTCGGGTTCGAGGACAGGCGGTCGGGAAGCGTGTCGGTCATGCGGGGTTGTCTCCGGCGATGGATCGTTCGGGGCGGCAACCTACTCTCTCGGGGAGCGAATGCCAATTCCGACTCACCCGGCGTGACAAGCCCGACGCAATGTCCTACTTTCGTAGAATTCATCTAAGGTAACGTAATAATCCGCGCCAAAGCGGAGCAGATCAGGGAGATGGCGTTGTCCGCAGCGACAGACGGGATTCACACCGACTTTTCCGACGGCATGAGCTATGGCGACTATCTCCGGCTCGACACGCTCCTCTCCGCCCAATCCCCCCTGACGGCCGAGCACGACGAACTCCTCTTCATCACCATCCATCAGGTGATGGAGCTCTGGCTGAAGCTCCTGAACCGCGAGCTCGACACCGCCCTGGCCTATATCCGGGCCGACGAGCTCCAGCCCGCCTTCAAATGCACCGCGCGCATCAATCGGATCCAGGAGCAGCTGATCCAGGCCTGGACGGTGCTCTCCACCATGACCCCGTCCGACTACCTGAGCTTCCGGCCGGCGCTCGGAAAGTCCTCCGGGTTCCAGTCGTGGCAGTACCGGCTGGTAGAGTTCAAGCTCGGCGCCAAGGATGCGGCCAAGATGGCGCCGCACCGCCACCGGGGCGACCTCGCCGAGCAGCTCGAGGCCGCCTACCGGGCGCCGAGCCTCTACGACGAGGCCCTGCGCCTCCTGGCCCGGCGCGGCTACGCGATCCCGGCCGAGGTGCTCGACCGCGACGTGACCCAGCCCTATGCGGCCAACGCGGGGGTCGAGGCCGCCTGGGAGGAGATCTACCGCCATGCGGGCGAGCATTTCGACCTTTACGAGCTCGCCGAGGAACTGGTCGACCTGGAGGATGCCTTCCAGCAATGGCGTTTCCGGCACATGAAGACGGTCGAGCGCATCATCGGCATGCGCAGCGGCACGGGCGGCAGCAGCGGCGTGACCTACCTGCGCAAGGCCCTCGAGCGCTCCTTCTTCCCCGAGCTCTGGTCCGTGCGCGGCAGGCTTTGACGGAGGGGGATGCGCCATGCTTGATCTTCGCCAGCATTTCTCCCGCTTCCTCAACACCGAGCCGGACCGCCTGCATTTCGCGGCCCACAGCCACCACCCCTGGCCCGACGTGACGCGGGACGCGCAGCTCCAGGCCTGGGACGATGCGGCCCGGCTCATGGACGACAAGTGGGAGCATGTCCTGGGTCCGGTCCTCGACGAGTATCGCGGCCATGTGGCCGGGCACCTCAACCTGCCCGATCCGTCCACCATCGCGGTCGCGCCCAACACCCACGAATTCCTCAAGCGCATCCTCTCCTGCTTCCCGGGGGACCGCCCGGTCCGGATCCTGACATCGGACGGCGAGTTCCACTCCTTCACGCGCCAGATCGCCCGCCTGGAGGAGGAGCGGGTCGTGGCCGTCACGCGGGTGCCGGCGGAGCCCTTCACGACCTTCGAGGACCGCTTCTTCACGGCCGCCCAGGACGGCTACGACCTCGTGTTCGTCAGCCAGGTCTTCTTCAATTCCGGCTTCGCGCCGGATGGCCGCAGGCTCGCCGAATGCGCCTGCGACGGCGCCATGATCGTGATCGACGGCTATCACGGCTTCATGGCGCGGCCGACGGATCTCGGCGGCATCGCGGAACGTGTGTTCTACATCGCCGGAGGATACAAATACGCCATGGCCGGCGAAGGCGCGTGCTTCATGCATTGCCCGCCGGGCTGGGGCCCGCGCCCGCGCGACACGGGCTGGTACGCGGCCTTCGGCAACCTCACCAACGCGCAGGGCGGACAGGTCGGCTACAGCCACGACGGCTGGCGCTTCATGGGCGCCACCTTCGACCCCTCGGGCCTCTACCGCTTCAACGCGGTGATGCGCTGGCTCGCGGATGAGGGCATCACGCCCGGCATCATCCACGCCCATGCGAAGGCGCTTCAGCAGCATTTCCTGCGCCGCATCGAGGCGTCCGCCCTGTTCGAGCACGCTTCCCTCGTGGTGCCGGCGGACGAGATGCGGCGCGGCAACTTCCTCACCTTCCGGACCCCCGAAGCGCAGACGATCCATCGCGACCTCGCGGAATTGCGCGTGGTGAGCGACGTGCGCGGCCAGCGCCTGCGCATCGGTTTCGGCATCTACCAGACGGAAGAGGAAGTGGACGATCTCGTGCGGCGCATCGACGAGGCCGGCGCACTGGAATCCCTGCCCGTCGACAGGCCGTCGGCTGCCTAGCGCATCGGACGGACCCAGAGGGCCGCGTCAGTGACCCGCTTTCGTCCACACGATACGCTCGGCGGTCTTCCGGTCGAGATCACCGCGACAAGCCCGGTGATGACAACCTCCGCCCTTCCCGCCACCCTCCGCACGTCATGGCCGGCCTTGTGCCGGCCATCCCGATCGGAAGAGCGCGGCGCCTCTCGCATCGAGATCACCGGGACAAGCCCGGTGATGACGTGGGAGGATGAACATCCGGTTCGCGCAAACCTCGCCCCGTCATGGCCGGCCGGTTATCACCCGCCTCTTGCCGTCCCGCCCGATTGTCCCATGCTCATCCCTTGAAGCGGCGCATCGTTGAGCGCTGATCGTCAGCGGAGCGGCTGAATCTCGGTGCGTTTCGCGACCGTCCCCGCGGCAGCCCTCGCTTCCAGGCGCGCCGGATCCTGCCGGCCGCATTTGAGGCGGCGCAGATCCGCCGCCGGGGCAGGTCCTGCGGCCTTCATGGTGCGCAGATTGCCGACGGGGCTCGCCCCGTCCGACAGGCCGGTGTTGAGCAGGTCCCGCATGACCAGCGTCCGGGTCGCGGCGCTCGGCGATCCGAGCACCACGCCGACGACGCGCCTGTCCCCGCGCAGGGCCGAGACCGCCACGTTGAATCCGGAGGCGCAGACGAAGCCGGTCTTCGAGGCTTCGAGCCCCGCGTAATCCTCCACCAGCTTGTTGGTGTTCTTGAGCATCCGGCCGTTGACGGTGATCGACGGGGTCCTGAGCAGGTCCATGTGGTCGCCGTGGTAGCTCAGGAGCACCATCATGAGCACGGCCATGTCCCGCGCGTTGGTCACCTGGCGGTCGTCGTGCAGGCCGGTCGGGTTGACGAACCGCGTCCCGGTCATGCCGAGGCGCCGCGCCTCCGCGTTCATGGCGGCCACGAACGCCTCCTCGCTGCCGCCGATGGCCTCCGCGACCGCGAAGGTGACGTCGTTGGCGCTCTTGACCATCATGACCGTGATCGCGTCCTCGAGCCTCAGGGACGTGCCCGGCGGGATGCCGAGCTTCGTGGGGGCCTGGGACGCCGCCTTCGCGCTCATGACCACGGACGTGTCCATGCTGACCTGGCCGGCGCGGACCGCCGAGAGGGCGAGATGCGCCGTCATCATCTTGGTGAGCGATGCGGGATGCCAGGAGCGGGTCGCCTCCTGGGCGGCGAGAACGTCGCCCGTGGACGCGTCCACCAGCAGCATGGGAGAGGCGCCGACGCCGGCAGGCATCAGGAGAAGGCCGGCAGCCAGGAGGAGCGAGAGCGGCTTCATGGCCGGATCGTTGCCCGAACCGTGGCCTGAGGCAAGCGCAACCCGGCAAAAACTGCCCCGCTCTACCTCTTTCGAGATGCGAAGCACCGTTTCGACGCCGTCGGAGGGCCCGTCACACGGCCGCTTCGGCCAGCATGAGCACGATGCCGAGCGCCACCAGGGCGATGCTGGGCCAATGGTGCCTGGGATGCAGGGAGCGCGCCCGCTCCCGCGGCTCCAGGGTGGCGCCGCCCTCCGCCGGGCCCAGGCGATGCGGGTCGCTCAGGCGGCCCTTCCAGAGAACCCGGCCTGCCGCGAGCACGATCCCGGCCACGATGAGCAGCGCACCGATCCAGATGAGGACCATGCCCGAATGCATGCGACCCTCCCCCGTGGAGTTCGACCCCGCGAGCATAGCACAGGGCCAGGGGAGAACACAGGCGGACGGGCACGGCCAGTGTCCCGCGATCAGGCCGCCTGTCCGGCGCACCAGCCGGACGACCATGCCCATTGGAAATTGTACCCGCCGAGCCAGCCGGTGACGTCCACCACCTCGCCGATGAAGTAGAGGCCGGGCACCGCCTTGGCTTCCATGGTCCGGGAATCGAGGTGGCGCGTATCCACGCCCCCGAGCGTCACCTCGGCGGTCCGATAGCCCTCCGATCCGGCCGGCTTGAAGCGCCAGCGGTTGACGGCCTCGGCGATGGCCCGGAGCCGCTTGTCGGAATGATCGGCCAGGTTGGCCGGCCCCTTCTCGGTTTCGGCGACGAGTTGCGCGAGGCGCTTGGGCAGGAGGGCGGACAGGGCGGTCTGAAGCGCCTGCCGGCCGTTCTGCGCGCGGGCGGCGCGCAGTTCCTCGAACAGGTCGACGCCCGGCAGCATGGACAGCACGATCTCGTCCCCCTCACGCCAGTAGGAGGAGATCTGCAGGATCGCCGGTCCGCTCAGGCCGCGATGGGTGAACAGCATGGCCTCGGCGAAAGTCGTCTTCCCGCAGCCCGCCACCGCGTCGACCGACACGCCCGCCAGCGGCGCGAGGCGCTCCAGCATGGAGGGCTCCAGGGTGAGCGGCACGAGGGCCGGCCGCGTCTCGACGATGGGCAGGCCGAATTGCTGCGCGAGATCGTAGCCGAACCCGGTGGCGCCCATCTTCGGGATCGACTTCCCGCCGGTGGCGACCACGAGAGACCGGCATCGCACCGCGCCCTGCGAGAGCGTGAGCGCAAACCCGTCCGACGTCTTCTCGACCGTCGCGACGGAGGTCGAGAGCCGCAGCTGAGCGTTCGCCTGACGCATCTCGGTCAGGAGCAGATCGACGATCTGCCTCGACGAACCGTCGCAGAAGAGCTGACCCAGGGTCTTCTCGTGATAGGCGATGCGGTAGCGCTCTACGAGGGCGACGAAATCTCGCTGCGTGTAGCGGCGCAGGGCCGAGATGGCGAAGCTTGGATTCTGCGAGAGGAAGTTGGCCGGCGCGGCGTTGAGATTGGTGAAGTTGCAGCGTCCGCCGCCGGAAATGCGGATCTTCTCGCCCGGCTTGGCCGCGTGATCGAGGACGAGCACGGAACGGCCGCGCTTGCCGGCCTCCGCCGCGCACATCATCCCGGCGGCCCCTGCGCCGATCACCACCACGTCGAACTGGTCCAAGAGAGGTCTTCCCGAAAGAGATGTCTCGGCGCCTCCGCGCGAACGATGCATGGCGGGCCGGCGTGGAAACGAGATGCGCCGTTGGTAGTGAACCTTGGGACGGGGAGCAAGTCCGGGGTGCAAGTCCGGGGTGCAAGTCCGGGGTGCAAGTCCGGGGTGTAAGTGTCAGCGCAGGGCCGGTGATGGCACCACATGACCGGCAGGCGGGCCGCTCCCTTCACCGACAATGTTCTCGGTCGCAGCCTTCTGTCGATTGAAGCCCACTTGACCCAGGTGTACCATCGGGATGTTTCCAAGCAACCGCGCTGCCCGAAGCGACGGTGTGTCAGTCGAGCCGCCCTCCCGGCATGCGAGCATCCTCGTCCCACAGGAGGTTGTCATGACGATCGCGCCCACCCTTCAACGCTACATGTCCGATCAGGGGATCAGCTACGATCTGATCGCGCACGAACCGGCCATGACCTCGCTGGGCACGGCCCATGCCGGGCACGTGCCGGGCGACCGGCTGGCCAAGGGCATCATGCTCAGCAACGGCCAGAGCTACATGCTGGCCGTACTGCCGGCCTCTCATCACCTGCGCCTGTCCGACCTCAAGACGGAACTCGGCCAGGAGCTGCGCCTCGCCTCCGAGGATGAGATCGTCGAGGTGTTCCGCGACTGCGACCGTGGCGCCATTCCGCCCGTCGGCACGTGCTACGGCCTCGACGTCATCGTCGAGAACAGCATGGAACGCCAGCCGGACGTCTATTTCGAAGGCGGCGACCACGCCACGCTGGTTCACGTGAAGGGCGACGATTTCGCGCGCCTCAACCCGCGGGCCCAGCACGGCACGTTCAGCGACCGGATGTAGCGTCGGCGGAGGCGTTCGCATCCGGCTCGGCGGAACGGCGGAACCATGATAGATCCCGCGCCGTTCAGGCCTCGGCGCGAGGCCTGAACCTTTGCGCCCCTCGCACCCGGTCCGACCGTCCCGCCCCATGCCCCACCTTGCCGAATACGGCGCCCTGTTCGCCGCGGCCTTCCTCTCGGCCACCATCTTCCCGTTCCAGTCGGAGGCCGTGCTCTTCGCCATGCTGGTGGCCGAGCATTATCCCTGGTGGCTGCTCATCCTCGTGGCGAGCGTGGGCAACATCCTCGGCTCCATCGTGAACTGGTTCCTGGGCCGCTTCTTCGCCCGTTTCGAGGACCGGGCCTGGTTTCCGGTGAAACGCCGGCAGATGGCGAAGGCCGAAGGCTGGTACCACCGTTACGGGCGCTGGACGCTGCTCCTGAGCTGGCTGCCGGTCGTCGGCGACCCGCTCACCATCGTGGCGGGCGTGATGCGCGAACCCCTGCGGGTCTTCATCCCGCTCGTGGCGCTGGCCAAGGCGGGACGGTATCTGGCCGTCGGGGCCCTGAGCCTGGGGTGGGTTTAAGGGCCCTGGAGGCTTGACCAGATCTCCTCCAGGTGCCGCGGCCCGAGCACCGCCCCGGAGGCCGCGCGGATCACCGCCTCCATGCCGGCCGGCGGCTCATTGTTCATGGCCCAGTGGATTGCCTCGCGCAGGGTGGCGAATTCCCTTACGTCGCTCGGATGACCCTGGCCGGCCGTGCCGATCGGCTCGTATTGCAGATGGGCCGGGGCATCCAGTTCGGCTTTGCTCAGCATGGCTCGGTCCTGCCTCGTTCGGGGGCTTTGAGCAGGACAACGTTCTTCGGGCTCAAGGCGTTGCAGCCTGGGATCGGTGCGGGCCCCTCATGTCATCACCGGCCCTGTGCCGGTGATCCCGAGCATGACAAGCGCCGCGCCTCACCGGATCGGGATGGCCGGGACAGGCCCGGCCATGACGTGCGGCCCGCCAAGCCTCGGCAATTCCATTGCGGCAAAGCAGGCGCGACCACAAGGAATGGCAATTTTCCTTGCAAGTTTCGCAATTTCAGTCGAACAAAGCAGCAAGTTTTTGAGAGGAAACCATGCCAGCCTATCGTTCTCGCACCACCACACATGGCCGCAACATGGCGGGAGCCCGCGGCCTCTGGCGGGCCACGGGCATGAAGGATTCCGACTTCGGCAAGCCGATCATCGCCGTGGTGAACTCCTTCACCCAGTTCGTGCCGGGCCACGTCCACCTCAAGGACCTCGGCCAGCTCGTGGCGCGGGAGATCGAGAAGGCGGGCGGCGTCGCCAAGGAGTTCAACACCATCGCGGTCGACGACGGCATCGCCATGGGCCACGACGGCATGCTCTATTCCCTGCCCTCGCGGGAGCTGATCGCCGATTCCGTGGAATACATGGTCAACGCCCATTGCGCCGACGCCATGGTGTGCATCTCCAATTGCGACAAGATCACGCCCGGCATGCTGATGGCGGCCCTGCGGCTCAACATCCCGGTGGTGTTCGTCTCCGGCGGCCCGATGGAGGCCGGCAAGGTCGTGCTCAACGGCGTGACCAGGAAGCTCGACCTGGTGGACGCCATGGTGGCGGCGGCCGACGACCGGGTGGCGGAAGAAGACATCAAGGTCATCGAGCGCTCGGCCTGCCCCACCTGCGGCTCGTGCTCGGGCATGTTCACGGCCAATTCCATGAACTGCCTCACGGAGGCGCTCGGCCTGTCGCTGCCCGGCAACGGCTCGACGCTCGCCACCCATGCCGACCGGCGCCGCCTCTTCGTGGAGGCCGGCCACCTGATCGTCGACCTCGCCCGCCGCCATTACGAGCAGGACGACGCCAGCGTGCTGCCGCGGGCGATCGCCTCCTTCGCGGCCTTCGAGAACGCCATGACCCTCGACATCGCCATGGGCGGGTCGAGCAACACGGTGCTGCACCTCCTGGCCGCCGCCCACGAGGCCGAGGTCGACTTCACCATGGCGGACATCGACCGCCTGTCGCGCCGGGTGCCGGTGCTCTGCAAGGTCGCCCCCGCGGTCGCCAACGTCCACATGGAGGACGTGCACCGGGCCGGCGGCATCATGGGCATCCTGGGCGAGCTCGACCGCGCCGGCCTGCTCGACACCTCCGTGCCGACGGTCCATTCCGAATCCCTGAAGACCGCCCTCGACCGCTGGGACGTTCGCCGCACCAACAGCCACGCCGTGCACGAGTTCTTCAGCGCCGCCCCCGGCGGCGTGCCCACCCAGGTCGCCTTCAGCCAGGAGAGCCGCTACGACAGCGTCGACATGGACCGGGCCGCCGGCACGATCCGCGACAAGGACCACGCCTTCTCGAAGGACGGCGGCCTCGCGGTCCTGTCCGGGAACCTCGCTCTCGACGGCTGCATCGTGAAGACCGCCGGCGTCGACGAGAGCATCCTGGTGTTCTCGGGGCCCGCCATCGTGTTCGAGAGCCAGGACGACGCGGTGAGCGGCATCCTCAACGGCAAGGTGAAGGCCGGCGACGTGGTGGTGATCCGCTACGAGGGCCCGCGCGGCGGCCCCGGCATGCAGGAGATGCTCTATCCGACGAGCTATCTGAAGTCGAAGGGCCTGGGCAAGGCCTGCGCGCTCATCACCGACGGGCGCTTCTCCGGCGGCACCTCGGGCCTGTCCATCGGCCACGTCTCGCCGGAAGCCGCTGAGGGCGGCACCATCGGGCTCGTCCAGGACGGCGACCGGATCGAGATCGACATCCCGAACCGCCGCATTCACCTCGCCGTCGACGAGGCCGAGCTGGAGCGGCGCCGCGCCGCCCAGCAGGCGAAGGGCTGGCAGCCGGCCGCCCCGCGCAAGCGCAAGGTCTCGGCGGCCCTCAAGGCCTACGCGATGCTCGCCACCAGCGCGGCCAAGGGCGCGGTCCGGCAGATCTGACGCGAACCGCCCGCAGTCCGAACGAACGCGGCGCCGGGCGGATCCGGCGCTGCCAAAGGTCTCAGCCGGGGCCTGAAGCCTTGACGAAACACTGTCTCCTGGAGTCCTGTGGGGAGAGACCCAAATCAGCCGCAGGATCCTGAATGACCCGCCTCGCCCTGACCGTCAGCCTCCTTCTCCTGGCCGGCCCCGCCTTCGCCCAGGAGGCGCCGGACGGCAAGGCCCTGCAGCTGACCGTCCGGCCCTCCGGCTACGAAGCCGAGGCCAACGAAGCGACGGAGCGCCAGGCGAGGCTGCTCAGGCGGCTCGAGGAGAGCGACCATATGATCCGGTCGATCTGCATCAATTGCGGCGATTCGTGGAAGCACCAGATCTATGCCCCCTTCAACCCCCTGGCGTCCCTCGGCCGCTCCGGCCAGCCCGCGGAAGAACCCGGTAACTAAGCCGGCAGACAGACCTTCGGCCGCGCCCGGACCATATTGAGAAGGTTTTCCCGACCCTCTATATTCGGAGGGGTGAGGACGACCTCACACCTTCATGACCCCGGTGGGGACGGCCCTGCCAATGACGGAGGTCCTGTCATGGCATGGACTTGGCTCGGTCTTGCCGGTTTGTTCGAGATCGGCTGGGCGATCGGGCTGAAATACACGGACGGCTTCACCCGCCTGGTCCCGTCCGTTCTCACGGCCGTGAGCATGATCATCAGCGTGGTGCTGCTCGGCATTGCGCTGAAAACCCTCCCGGTCGGGACCGGCTATGCGGTCTGGACCGGGATCGGCACGGTTGGAACGGCCATTCTCGGCATCGTGCTCTTCGGCGAGCCCGCCACCGTGATGCGCCTGGCCTGCATCGGCTTGATCGTGGCCGGGATCCTCGGCCTCAAGTTAGCCTCAGGCTAGCCCCGGCATTTATGGTTGGGGGATCATGACTGCATTCGCTCACATCAGGCCGAAATCGGCGGCGCGAGGGCTCAAGGCCTTCGTGGCCGTGGTCTGCCTCGTGATCGTAGGCCTGGAGGGCTGGCGCGACTGGAGCGAGCGGGAGCAGGAAACCGCCCGGATCAGCGCCGAGACGGTGAACCTCGCCAAATCGCTCGTCCAGCATGCCGAGGACACCTTCGAGGTCGCGGACGCCCTGCTGGTGGACGTGGTGGACCGGGTCGAGATGGGCGGCGTGCTGCCCAACGCGGTCAAGAGGCTGGATACTTTCCTGGTCGAGCGGGTGCAGTCCCTGCAGCGCATCAAGGCCCTGTCGGTCTATGGGGACGACGGCTTCCTCCTGACCAGCTCCCTGCCCGGGCACCGGGGCAAGGCGAGCGTGGAAGCGCAGACGTTCTTCCGGCACCACAGGGAATCCACCAGCAGCGACTGGTTCCTGGGGCCCCTGATCCGCGACCCGCTCGGGGGCGACTGGGTGCTGACCCTGTCGCGCCGCATCGACAAGCCGGACGGCAGCTTCGGCGGGGTCGTTCAGGCCAGCATTCCCCCGCGCTATTTCGCCAATTTCTTCGGCCGGTTCGATGTCGGGACGCAGGGGAGCATCACGCTCATCCACAAGGACGGGACGATCCTGTCGCGCTATCCCTACATCGAGCGCGCCATCGGATCGAGCATCTCGAACGATCCTCTCTTCAAGGAGAAGCGAGGTTCCGGCGCCTACGACTACGTCTCGCCGTTCGATAACGTGGCCCGGATGGGCGGCTACCACCGCAATCACATCTTCCCCATCGGCGTCCTCGCGTCCGTGGGCCGGGACGAGGCCCTGGCGGACTGGAACCGGGAATTCGTCTTCCGCACCGTCGTCATCGGCCTGCTCGTCGCCACGCTGGCCACGCTCGGCTGGGCCTTGGCGGCGGAGCTGCGCCGGCGCGAGGAGACGGAGGCCGAACTCTCCGTGCTCGCCGTCACCGACGGCCTGACGGGGCTGGCCAACCGGCGCATGTTCGACAAACAGCTCGAGACGGAGTGGCTCCGCGCGTCTCGGGAGAAGTCGCCGGTCTCCCTGCTGCTCATCGACGTGGACCAGTTCAAGGCCTACAACGACATCTACGGCCACCCGGCTGGCGACGAATGCCTGCGCACCCTCGCGAAGGCGGTGGCCAGCGCGGCCCGCAGGCCGGGCGACCTGGCGGCCCGCTACGGCGGCGAGGAGCTCGTGGTGCTCCTGCCGGATCTCGACGAAGTCGGCGCGGCCCTCGTGGCCGAGGACATCCGGGCCAAGGTCGAGGCGCTTCGCATGCGCCACGAGGCGAGCTTCCCGTCCCGAATCCTCACGGTCAGCATCGGGAGCGCGACCCGGATTCCGAGCCTGGACCGGTCCCGCATCGGTCCGGCGGACCTGATCGCGCTGGCGGACGATGCGCTCTACAAGGCCAAGCAGGACGGCCGCAACCGCGTCGCGACCGCCAAGGCCGCCTGAGCCGGATCGGCATCGTCGGTCCTGACCGCCTCAACGTCATCACCGGGCCTGTCCCGGTGATCCCGATCGTGAGAAGTGCCGTACCTTTCCGCGTCAGAATGGCCAGGACAGGCCCGGCCATCGCGTGAACGAGCGTCAGATCACGAGGAAGTCGCCGGCCGTGATGGCTTTGTGTGCCCCGATATGGGCGAAGACGACCTGGCCGCCAGCCTTGCTGCCGTTGTGGTCGTACCAGAGATTGCCCGACTTGGCGTCGTACCCGACGTAATCGTTGCCGTCGAGCGCCTTGGCGGCCTTCACGAAAGAGGCCTTGTTGAGCCCGCCCGTCTTCTTCAGGGCCTTGAAGACGGCGTTCTCCAGCTCGATCGTATCGTGCTTGGCGCTCCAACCGACGATCTTGTCCTTGTTGCCGGATCGCGCCGGGGCGGTGTCAAACAGGAACACGTCCTTGCCGTCGCCGCCGTCGAGCGTGTCGTTGCCCGCGCCGCCCGCGAGGGTGTCGTCGCCCTTGCCGCCGCTGATGGCGTTGCCGGCGGCATTGCCCTTGATCCGGTTGGAGAGATCGTTGCCGGTCAGCCTGATGGCCTGGGAGCCGCTCGCCGTGAGGTGCTCGACATAAGCCGCCAGGGTGTAGCTGATGCTGGTGACGACCTCGTCGGCCGCGCCGCCCGCCGCGGCCTCGATCACTTCGTCCCCATTGTCGTCGACATAGTAGACGTCGTTCCCGGCGCCCCCCGAGAGCACATCCGCTCCGGCCATGCCGTTCAGGATGTCGTCCCCCGCACCGCCGACCAGCGTGTCGCTCCCGGCCGACCCGACGGCCTTCTCGCGTTCGACGTCCCCGACCGTGACGACGACGTCTGTCTCGGAGCTGAGGCCGCCGCCGTCCGTGACCTTGATCCGGATCGTGTGGGAGCGCGCCTGCTCGTAATCGAGCAGAAGCCCGTTCGCCACCTTGAGCTGGCTGCCTTCGACCATGAAGCGCCCGTCGGAGGTCCCCCAGGTCCCGTCCGCCTTGCGGATCTGGAACGTGAAGGTGCTGCCGGGCGCATCCACGGCCGAGAGGTCGCCAACCTTGGTGCCGTTCGCCGCCAGCTCGAGGACGGACGAGCCTTGCAGTGAAATGTCCGTCGGCGACTGGTTTGGGTCCGACGGGACGCTCGCCGCGAGGTCGATGTCAAGCTGCACGACCTTTTGACGGCCCCCGGGATCGTCCAGGATGACGAAGAGCCGCCGTGTGCCGGCCCCACCCTCACCGTCGTTGCGATAGGTCAGAGATTGGACGACCTTCTGCACACGCTCAGGCGATGCATTTTCGTTGAAATAGACGCTGATGGTGATGGCGTTGTCGTAGAACTCGCCGATATGGACTCCATCGACAAAGATTTTCTGTCCGGATGAGGCGGAGCCGACGAGCGAAATGCCGTTCGACGCATCAATCCCCAATCGCTCGTGCGGGTCATCGCCTAGGAGAAATACGCTCAGCGTTTTGATGAGGCCATCATCGGCGCTGAGACCGGCGTTCCGGCCTGCATCGAGAAAGGTCAGCGTGCTCCGCTCCGCGTGGACGGCGCCTTCCCCGAAGGCCGTGAGCTGAGGGGCATGATGGGTCGTCGGAGGGTGACCGTCGAGGGTGACGATCGTGTCGATCCCGTGCCGATGGATCAACATGCGTTGATCGTCGGTGAGCGTCCCGGTTGTCAGGATCAGCGTGTCATTGTCGGTGGCATATCCGAAAACGCGCTGCGCCAGATCGACATCATCGACCGTGATCTCGGCAAGGTCGGATCGGAGATTGATGTCGAAGCCTGAAATCGTCTTGCCGGTCAGATCGATATCCGTGCCTTGGATGAACAGCGCATCCCCTGTGACACCTCCGCCGTTTCCGTCGATCCGCGTGAGCCCCTGCAACTGCTCGCTTTTGAGATAGATGGAATCGCTCATTGACGAGCCTTCGAGGGTTTCGATGCCCGTAAGCTTGTTCATGAGATCGAGCCGGTAGTATCCCCCGGTCAGGGCGAGAGTATCATTGCCTGCTCCTCCATCCAGTTCGTCTCCTGCGCCGATCGCATCTCCATTGGCCGTGAGGGTGTCGTCCCCGGCACCTCCCTGGACAATGTCGCCTACGATGAGATCGACCTCAGCAACAGCGTCGGTATCGTCGATCAAGGCAACCTTCAGGGTCCGGCTGATCGTGAATGGCGTTCCGGTCGAAGCGTCCCGATAGGTCAGCGAATGGATCAGCGTCTCGATCAGCGCCGCCGTTGCGTTGCCGTTGAACTCGAACTCGAGGGCATATGGATCGGCAGAAATGACGATTCCGATTTCGATGCTTGCAACGAGGATCGTCTTGCCCACGGCAAGGCCGTCCGGCAACTCGACCTCCCCGGCCGCGGTGTGGACCCCGAGAACATCGGTCGGCTCTGCGGCGTCGAAATAGAATGCGAGATACCGGAGGGGATGATCGCCTTCGACGACGATCGCGTCCGCGCCCTGATCGATGGCGATCGTGTCCCCGGGCTTACGGAGAATGGAACCCGATGCGAGGTTGAGGATTTGCGGGCCGGCCATCGTTCATCTTTCTCGCCCGTCCTGACGAGGAGACCGGCCTCCGGTCCCCAAGCAACGGCGTCGGACCGAGCATTGATTTGAACGTTATTATATTAAGTAGAGGCGAGGTAAAAGTCCCCGAGGAAGGTCAGCCACGCTCCCCCTTGCGGCAAGAGGGTCAGGGGCGGCAGCGCGCCTGCCGCCCCTTGCTTTTCTAGAACACGCAGTCCCGGAAGGCCGGCAGGACCGAGCCGTTCCATGCCCCATGGTAAAGCTCCAGCAGGCGCTCGGCCTGGGTGCGGCCGGAGGCGGCGATCTCTTCCGCATAGGCGAGATGGCGGGTCTCGTCGCGGCCGGAACCGTCCCGCTGGCCGCGGCGCTGGAGGCCGGCGCGGGCGAGCGCCAGGGCGTCGCGGGCGACGTCCTGCACGGACCGGCCGGCGATGCGGGCCTTGAGGGCCTGCCTGGGCACGTCGGCGCGCAGCTGCTCGCGCTCCTGGGCGGTCCAGGCCTTCACCAGGTCCCAGGCCCCGTCGAGGGCGGCCTCGTCGTAGAGGAGCCCGGTCCAGAAGGCCGAGAGGGCCACGATGTGCTCGAGGTTGCCCACGTCGGCGCCGCGCATCTCGAGATAGCGCTTGAGGCGCACCTCGGGAAACACGGTCGACACGTGGTTGGCCCAGTCCGAGTGCGTCGCGTATTCGCCCGGCAACTGGGGATGCCGGCCCGCGAAGAGGTCCCGGAAGGAGGAGCCCGCCACGTCGTGATAGGTCTCGCCGCGTTTGACGAAGTACATCGGCACGTCGAGCACCCAGTCCACATAGCGCTCGTAGCCGAAGCCGTCCTCGAACGCGAAGGCCATCATGCCGGTCCGGTCGCGGTCGGTGTCGAGCCAGATGGCGGAGCGCATGGACAGGTAGCCGTTGGGCCTGCCCTCGGTGAAGGGCGAGTTGGCGAAGATCGCGGCCGCGACGGGCTGGAGCGCCAGCGAGACGCGCAGCTTCTTCACCATGTCGGCCTCGGACGCGTAGTCCATGTTCACCTGCACGGTGGACGTGCGGTACATCATGTCGAGGCCGAGCGAGCCGACCTTCGGCATGTAGTCGGTCATGATGCGGTAGCGCGCCTTCGGCATCACGGGGGTCTGGGCCCGGGTCCAGAGCGGGCTCATCCCGAGGGTCAGGAAGCCGAGCCCGAGCCCCTCGCCCACTGCCTTCGCGTCGGCGAGATGCTGCGCCGTCTCGCGGGCCGTGTCGTGCAGCGTCGCGAGCGGGGCTCCCGACAGCTCGAACTGTCCGCCCGGTTCGAGAGAGATCGCGCCGCCGCCGGTCTCGTCGGCCAGGCCGATGGGACGGCCGTCCTCCATGATCGGTTCCCAGCCGGTGCGCGCCTGCAACCCGTCCAGGAGCGCGCGGATGCCCCGGTCCCCGTCATAGGGAACCGGCGAGGCATCGGCCGTGTAGAAGGGAATCTTCTCGTGTTCGGTGCCGAGCCGCCAGGCCTCGCGCGGCTTCTCGCCGGAGGCGATCCATTCCACGAGCTCCGACCGCGCACCAATGGGGGTCGTATCGGATACGTCCCGCGCCATGCATCACCTCATCAAAAAGCGCGTTCAAGGCGCGCCGACTCAGGGTCGGGACTCAATAAGGGGCTTAAGGCCAAGGCGCAATGAGGGGGGACGGCAGAAAGCGACGAGGGCGGCCCGCCCTCGTCGCGGCATCGGACGTGAAGCGCGGATGCCACGCCGGGATCCGCACGGCCCTAATGCCGGAGCGCCGTTTCTCCCGTCGTCTCGGCGCTGAGCCAGTCGACCACGCCGGCGAGCGCGTCCCGGTTCGACAGGCCACGGCCGACCGCCTCCGTGTAGAGCGTCAGCTGCTGGTCGGCGCTGGTGCCGCGGGCCACGATCCAGCGGGCGAGGTCGAGCTCCCGCTGGCAGCCGAGCACCTTGGCGTCCTCGGCCACGAGGTCGAGGGTCTCGTCGAGGAGTTCCCGCACGGGCTTGGCCGTGCGGGTCTTCTCGTCCACGAAGCTGCCGTGGATGCCGTAGCGCTGGGCCCGCCAGCCGTTCTCGTCGTTGATGGCCCGGGAGGCGCCCGTCTGCCCGGCGTTCAGCGCGGTGTCCAGGCTCAGGCGCCGGACGAGGCAGCGGTAGAGGGCCGCGATCGCGATGGTGTCGTCGAGCCGGGTGCAGCTGTCGGCCACGCGCAGCTCGAGGGTCGGATGCCTCAGGGACGGCCGGATCACCCACCAGACATAGCTCGAATTCTCAATGGCGCGGGCCGCCACGAGGGTGTCGATGTAGCGCTGGTAATCCTGCTCGTTCTCGAACAGGTCCGGCAGGCCCGTGCGCGGCAGCTCGCGATAGGCGGCCAGCCGGTAGCCGAGCAGGCCCGTGCGCTGCGCCTGCCAGAACGGCGAGGAGGTCGACAGCGCGAGCAGGAGCGGCAGATAGGGCTGGATCCGGTTCATGATGTCGACGCGCATGCCGAGCTCCGGCACCTCCACGTGGACATGCATGCCGCACAGGACATTCCGGCTGCCCAGCATCTGCAGGTCGTGCATGACCTTGCCATAGCGCGGCTGGGCCGTGGGACGCACCCGCGACCAGACGGCGAGCGGATGGGTGCCCGAGGCCATGATCGACAGGCCGAAATCGCGCGCGACGGATCCGACCGACGAGCGCAGCGCGGCCAGCTGCGCCCGGGCGTCGGAGAACTCGAGCGCGGGCTTGCTCGCGATCTCGATCTGCGGCTCGAGCATCTCGGGCTGGATGTCGCCCGAGATCTGGTCCCGGCAGGCGGCAAAGAATTCCTTGATCTTCCCCTTGGCGATATCGCGTCTCGGCGCATCGTTGACGAAGTACTCTTCCTCGATGCCGAACTTGAAGTCCCAGCTCATTTCCTTGGTGTCCTCTGTTCTTATTCAGAAATGACCTTTCGCGCATGCGGATCGGCCTGCGGCGACCGCGCCCAAACTCCGGCTCAATGGGGCCAGATTGGGGCGGCTCGGCGCGAAACTGCTAAGCTTCTGAAGCTAGAGGCGGATCGGCTTTATGCGTTGTCGGACGACGAGGTCAGTTCCAATCGCCAAGCACGGACTGAACGATCGCCAGCGCGGCCACAGCGGCTGTGTCAGCTCGCAGGATTCGCGGACCCAACGATACGCAAACACATCTTTCGTGGGCGGCGACAAGCGCTCTCTCCTGGTCGGTGAACCCTCCTTCGGGGCCCACGATAACGGCCAGACCAGCTTGATTGTTCCCAAGCTCGGCCAGAGCCCTGACCGGGTTGGAAACGGGGGCGTTCTCGTCGCAGAAGACGACCAGGCGATCCTTCTCCAACCCCTTGAGAAACCGCTCCAAATTCTCCTCCTCGCGGACCTCCGGAACCGACAGGATCCCGCATTGCTCGGCCGCCTCGACGGCGTTGCTGCGCATGCGGTCCAGGTTGACCCGGGAGGCCTGGGTCCGGCGGGTCAGGACCGGCTGGAGAACACCCGCTCCCATCTCCACGGCCTTCTGGACCATGTAGTCGAGCCGGGCATGCTTGAGCGGCGCGAAGGCGTAGATGATGTCGGGCGCGGTCCCCTGCTCCCGGGTCCGGGCCGCACAGACGAGGTCGGCGGCCTTGCGCCCTTCGACCGCCACCTCGGCGCGCCATTCTCCGTCCCGCCCGTTGAAGATCAGCACGGACTCGCCGGCCTTCAGGCGCAGGACGTTCAGGAGGTAATTGGCCTGCCCCCGCTCGAGCGGGATCCGGGCCCCGGCCCGGAGCGGGGCGTCGATGAAGAGGCGGGGGGCGTTGAAGTCGTAATCGGCCATGGCAACCTTCCGAAACGCCCCTCCTGTATCAAGTTCCCGGGCCCCGAGGGAGGGGCCGGGCCGGTCCGGTCACGGAATATTCAGGTGCCAAACGGCACAGCTTATGCCCAAGGCGACCATTCGCCTCTTGGCCTCAAGGCCCTGAACCTGTTAACAGAACCCTGGCCCGCGAGACGTCGCGGGCCGAGTGAGGGAATTTTGGGCATGACGCATATCCGTTCGCACATCCTGGCTGCGCTTGCCGTCGCTGGCATTTTCGTGACGGCTCCTGCCTTCGCGCAGTCGAGCGCCTGCCAGGAAGGCCAGAAGATCCTGCAGGAGCGGCAGAACCTGATCCAGCAGGTCAACAAGCTCACCAACGGCGGCAAGAACAAGCAGATCGATCCCCGCGCCGCCTGCACGGTCTTCTCCAAGCTCGTGACGAACGGCGCCGCCGGCGAGAAATGGATGACCGACAACAAGGATTGGTGCCAGGTTCCCGATCAGCTGATCCAGAGCTTCTCCGAGGACCACAAGCGCTCCCAGCAGTTCAAGGGCCAGGCCTGCGGCGCAGCCGCCAAGATGGCCGAGATGGAAAAGCGCGCCAAGCAGCAGCAGGGCCAGCAGGGCCAGCAGGGCGGAATCGCGGGCAAGATGGGCGGTGGCCTGACCGGCACCTTGTCCGTCCCGAAGGGTGCCCTCTGAGCCCGGCCATCTGAGCGATGGAGCCCCCTGCAGCGCCGTCCCTTCCCGATGCGGTCAAGGGCCATTGGGCCGAGCGATGGGCGCCGGCCGGCTTCCGGCCCTACCTGCGCCTCGCCCGCATCGAGCGGCCCATCGGCTGGTGGCTGCTTCTCCTGCCCTGCTGGTGGTCGGCGGCGCTCGCCGCCATCGCGGCCGGGCAGCCCTGGCCGAACCCGGTCCACTGCCTGCTCTTCCTGATCGGCGCCGTCGCCATGCGCGGGGCAGGCTGCACCTATAACGACATCGTCGACCGGGATCTCGACACCCGGGTCGAGCGCACCCGCCAGCGCCCCCTTCCCTCGGGCCAGATCACCGTCAAGGGAGCCCTGGCCTTCCTGGCGCTCCAGGGGCTCGTCGGATTGCTGGTCCTGCTCCAGTTCAACGCCTTCGCGGTCGCGACCGGCTTCGCGTCCCTGGGGGTGGTCGCCCTCTACCCGTTCATGAAGCGCTTCTTCTGGATGCCGCAGATCGTCCTGGGCTTTGCCTTCGCCTGGGGGGCCCTGATGGGCTGGGCGGCGGCCTTCGGCTCCTTGAGCCCGGCCGCGATCCTCCTTTATCTCGGCAGCATTGCCTGGGTGGTGGGCTACGACACGATCTACGCCCTGCAGGACATCGAGGACGACGAGATCGCCGGGATCAAGTCCTCGGCCCGGTACTTCGGCGAGAACGTCAGGCTCGGCGTCGCCATCTGCTATGCGCTGACGCTCGTCTCCGTCACCGCGTCCTTGGGCTTGGCCGGAGCGGGCCTCGCGTCCTTCGCGGGCCTGGGCCTCTTCGCCCTTCACCTGGGCTGGCAGGTGGCGCGCATCGACCCTTCGGACGGGGCCGGCGCGCTGCGCCTCTTCCGCTCGAACCGGGACGCCGGCCTGATCCTGTTTGCCGCCCTCACCCTCGACTGCCTCGTCTAGAGCATCTTTCGGGATCGATTCCGATGCTCAAGCCTTTGAGCGGCGCACCGCTCGGGACCCTGTCTTGATCGCTCGGCCGGATGGTCACCCTCTCACGTCATCACCGGGCCCTGACCACCTTCTCCACGTCATCACCGGGCTTGTCCCGGTGATCCCGATTGTTTGACCCGCGGCGCTTTTCCGGATCGGGATGGCCGGGACAAGCCCGGCCATGACGTGGGGGGTATCATCACAAGGATGCGCTCGAGCATCGGACGTGAAAAGTGGCCCCACTTCTGGGATCGGATCCGATGCTCCCCTCTTGGCTGGCGCGCCGTCCGAAAAGAAAGGTTTGGGAAGGCGGGATATGGTATCTCCAGCCCATGGTTCCCATCTCAGGCTCGATGCCGTCGTCCTCACCCCTTCCCATCCCGTCCCTCGCGCCTGCCGTGCGCGAGGCCGCCCACCGGGCGGGAGACCTGGCCCTGCCCTATTTCCGCGCCGGCGCCCAGACGGCCGCCAAGCTCTGGTACAAGGGGCAAAGCTCCCCGGTGACGGAGGCGGACATCGCCCTCGACACCTTCCTGAAAGGGCACCTGTCCGGGCTGCTCCCCGAGGCCGGCTGGCTCTCCGAGGAGACTGCCGACGATGCCGCGCGCCTCGACCAGAGCTATGTCTGGATCGTCGATCCCATCGACGGGACGAGGGCCTTCGCAACCGGTCACCCGGACTGGGCCGTCTCCATCGCCCTGGTGAGGGACGGCCGGACCGTTCTCGGCGTCCTTTACGCCCCGGCCCACGAGCGTCTCTACGAAGCACGTCTCGGCGAAGGTGCCTGGTGCAACGGCGATCGGCTGCAGCTTCCCGGGGCCGGCCATGTCCCGCCGCGGGTCGCGGGTCCCAAGCCCCTCGTGGACCGGCTCGAGCGCCGCATGGGCCCGGTCGAGCGGCTACCCAAGGTGCCGTCCCTGGCGCTCAGGCTGGCCCGGGTCGCCGACGGCTCCATCGACGTGGGCCTCGTCTCGGCCAACGCCCAGGATTGGGACATCGCCGCCGCGGACCTCATCCTGAGGGAGGCGGGCGGATGCCTGACCGAGCTCGACGGTTCGACCCCGGCCTACAACAGGCCTCATCCCGTACACGGTGAGATGATTGCCGTTGCGTCACAGTTGCATCCTCGTGCTATTGGGGCCATGAGAACCTGAACACCGTCGGCTCGCTTCACCACCGATCCGTCCAACCCTCTTCAGAAGAGCCCTATCACCATGACCGACACGCCTGGCAAGCAACTCCTGCACCTGGTTTTCGGAGGCGAGCTCACCAGCCTCGAATCCGTCGATTTCAAGGATCTTTCCAAGCTCGACATCGTCGGAATCTTCCCGAACTACGCCAGCGCCCACACGGCCTGGAAGGCCAAGGCGCAGGCGACCGTGGACAATGCGCAGATGCGCTACTTCATCGTCCACCTCCACCGCCTGCTGGATCCGCAGAACGGCTGATCCCTCCTGTCACCATGGGTCTCGTCAAGCGCATCGTCCGGTCTCGAGCGGTCCAGGAAGTCCTGGGCCTTCTCGTCGCGGGCTATCTCAAACTCGTGCAGCGCACGAACCGGTTCGTCATGGAACCGGCGAATGCCTATGACCGGATCGAAATGCCCGTGATCGCCGCCATGTGGCACGGGCAGCATTTCATGATCCACTTCGCCAAGAGGCCGCAGGACAGGGCCGCGAGCCTCGTCTCCCGCTCAGGCGACGGCGAGTTCAACGCCATCGCGTTGCGCCATCTGGGGGTGCGGGCCATCCGGGGTTCCGGCGCGCGCGGCCGCGACATCCGCAAGAAGGGCGGAGCCCAGGCCATGCGGGCCATGCTCAGAGCGCTGAGCGACGGGGAGATGGTGGTGATGACGGCCGACATCCCGAAGATCTCGCGGGTCTGCGGCCAGGGCATCGTGACCCTCGCCCAGCTGTCGGGACGGCCCATCGTGCCGGTTGCCGTCGTCACCAGCCGCCGCATCGACTTCGACAGCTGGGACAAGGCCAGCATCGGCCTGCCCTTCGGCCGCGGCGCCATGGTGCTCGGGGACCCGATCCCGGTGCCGCGGGATGCGGACGGGGAGACGCTCGAATCCCTCAGACGAGCCGTCGAGAGGGAACTCGACCGGGTGCATGCGCGCGCCTATGATCTGGTGGGGTCGAAGGATCCTGGCGCCAAGGATCCTGGCGCCAAGCCCAGTTCCGTGCTCATGGGAGGCTCCCGGGCATGAGCTTCCCGATCATCTTCAAGGCGTACCGCACGGCCGTTTCCGTCCTGGAGCCGGCCGTGCTGGGCCTCCTCTACTGGCGCCAGCACAAGGGCCGGGAGGACCGGACGCGGCTCGGGGAGCGGCAGGGCTATCCCAGCCGGCAGCGGCCCAAGGGCCACCTGATCTGGGTCCACGGCGCCAGCATCGGAGAGACCCTGTCGCTTCTGCCGGTCGTGGAGCGGATGACCCAGCGCGGCCTTGCGGTGCTCGTCACGTCGGGCACCAAGACCTCCGCCTCCCTGATCGCACGGCGCCTTCCGCCCGGCGCCATCCATCAGTTTGTCCCGCTCGATGTGCCACGTTATATAAAGAGGTTTCTGGATCACTGGCAGCCGGACCTGGCCCTGATCGCCGAATCCGAGATCTGGCCGAACACGATCATGGCCCTGTCGGAGCGCGACATCCCGCTGGTCATGGTCAACGGCCGGATGTCCAATCGATCGTACCGGCGCTGGCAGAAGATGCCGGGGATCATCCGGGGCCTTCTCGAGCGCTTCGCCCTCTGCCTCGCCCAGACGTCCGAGGACGCCGAACGGCTGGCGAGGCTCGGCGCCCCACGGGTGATCGTGACCGGCAACATCAAGTTCGACGCGGCGGCGCCGCCGGCCGATCCCCGCGTCGTGGCGCATCTCTCGGGGCTGATCGCAGGGCGCCCGGTCTGGCTTGCGGCCAGCACCCACCCCGGCGAGGAAAGTGCGATCATCGCGGTGCATCGCGCCCTGGCGGCCCGCCACCCTCGCCTGCTCACCATCATCGCGCCGCGCCATCCCGATCGGGGCCCGGAGGTCGCCGGCCTCGCCGGGCAGGCAGGCCTGCGGGCGAGCCGGCGGTCCAAGGGCATTCACCCGGACCGGGCCACGGACGTCTACGTGGTCGACACGATCGGCGAGATGGGCCTGTTCTACCGTCTCTCGCCCATCGTTCTCATGGGCGGCACCCTGGTGCCGATCGGCGGCCACAATCCCATCGAGCCGGCCAAGCTCGGCGCCGCCATCCTGCACGGCCCCCATATCCACAGCGCCACCGAGATCTACGATGCCCTTGACCAGTCGCGCGGCGCCGTGATGGTGAAGGACAGCGCCACCCTGGCCCGGGCCGTCAACGAAATGCTGACCAACGCGGCTCTGACGCGCGACATGGCCCGCAAGGCCGGAGATGCCGTGCAGGCGCTCGGCGGGGCCGTGGACCGGACCATGCAATCGGTCGAGCCCTTCATCGTGCAGGCGAAACTGGGAGCGCGCCGCTGATGCGGGCGCCGCATTTCTGGTGGGCGCCTTCCCCATCGTTTCGGGCGACGCTGCTGCGCCCGGCCGGACTTCTCTACGGCGCCATCGCCACGAGCCGGATGCAGCAGCCCGGCAAGAGGGCCGATCTTCCCGTCATCTGCATCGGCAACTTCACCGCCGGCGGCGCCGGCAAGACGCCGGCGGCCCTGGCCGTGGCAAGGATCCTCGAGGGCGCCGGAGAGAGCCCGGCCTTCCTGTCCCGCGGCTATGGCGGCTCCCTGCCCGGCCCGGTGCAGGTCCGGACGGAGCATACGGCCCGGGACGTGGGCGACGAACCCATCCTGCTTTCGGGTGCGGCCCGGACCATCGTGTCGCGAAACCGCCCGGCCGGAGCGCAGTTGGCCCACGAGATCGGGGCGACGGTCGTCATCATGGATGACGGGCTTCAGAACCCGTCGCTGACCAAGGATTGCGCCATTGCGGTCGTCGACGGGGCAACCGGGATCGGCAACGGACTGCCCCTGCCGGCCGGCCCCCTGCGCGCCGCCATGAACGCGCAATGGCCCAGGACCGACGCGGTTCTCGTCATCGGCGAGGGAGAGCCGGGGCGGCGCATCGCCGAAGAGGCCGAGCGGCGCGACAAGCGCGTGTTCACGGCGAGGCTCGAGCCGCCTGCGGAGACGGCCCGGTTGCTGGAAGGCCGGAAGGTGCTGGCCTTTGCGGGCATCGGTCGGCCCGAGAAGTTCTTCGAGACCCTGCGGAGCTGCGGCGCTCTCGTCGAAGCCGCCCATTCCTTTCCCGACCATCACCGCTACACGCCAGCCGATCTCATGGCCTTGCGCCGCGAGGCGGCGACGCGCGGGCTTCACGCCGTGACGACGGAAAAGGACTTTGCGCGGGTCATGTCGGCGGAGAAGACCAAGCCTTGGCCGGACTTGCTGGTCCTGCCCGTGCGCCTTCGAATCGAGAATGAGGCGGGGCTGCGCAACCTGCTCCTGCGCCGCATCAACGAGAGGCGCCTGAACGGCGGCGCTACGTCTGAGGCCCCGTCCCGCCGGTGATGCGCATCATCACCGCTTCGGGCGAGGCATAGGCCTCCTGCCGCTCGACGCTCCAGTACTTCAGCTCGTCGAGGGGGATCTCGACCCCCGTCACCGCGCAGCGCACATAGGCCCCGGGCTTCACGACCCGGAGGTTGCTGTCGAGATATTGCACGACGGCTTCGCCGCCGCTGCGTTCGAACTTGTTCAACATCGATGACATCGAGGAATGCGTTGCGCCATCCTTCACATAAGCAGGCCCGACGAGGATTTCCAATCCCCGCTCAGAACAAGGCGCCCTGCTCCTCTGCGACCACGAGCTTGGGCTTGGCCGCCTTCGGCCTCGTCCCGATCCGGCCGCCGGTCGCATCCGCCTGTCCGTCGGCGAACTCGAGCACGAGGGCCTGGCCGTCCAGCACCGCCTCCGCCGAGTTGAGCGGCTGCCCGTCCCCATCGCGGACGAGGACGAAGCCGCGCTTGAGCACCGACTTGTAGTTCAGGCTGTCGAAGAGCTTGGATACGGCGTCCAGCCGGTCGGCCTTGCGGGCGATCTGGCCCTGCAGCGCCGGACCGAGGCGCTCGGCCACCCTTTGGGCGAGTTCATGGGCCTGGGCGAGGCGCGTCCGCTCGGCACGCAGCAGAGTCTCGCGAGACACCACCAGGCGGCGTCCGATCTGCTTGAGGCTCTCCTCGCGCAGCAGGATGGACCGGCAGACCGCGTTGTAGGGGCGCGGCCCCACGGCATCGAGCCGGGCACGCATGCGGGCGACATTGGCCACCGGCGAGACGTGGGCGAGCTGGCGCGCCACCTTGAGCAGCCGCTCCTCGTGGCCACGGGCATTGCGGGCGAGCGCCGGATAGAGCTTGGCGGCGGCGAGATCGAGGCGCTGCCGCTTGGGCGAGACCAGGGCCTCGGGGCTCGGAAGCGCACGGGCGGTGGCGCGCAGGTCCGAACGGCGGCGCTCCACCAGGCGCAGGGCCGCCTCCCCGTGGCGGCGCGAGAGGTCGTTCACCGCGGCCATGAGCTCGACCCGCACCGGCACCACCATCTCGGCGGCGCCGGTGGGCGTGGGCGCCCGCATGTCGGCCGCATGGTCGATCAGGGTCCAGTCGGTTTCATGGCCGACCGCCGAGACGAGCGGAATCCCGCTCTCTGCCGCCGCCCGCACCACGATCTCCTCGTTGAACCCCCAAAGGTCCTCGATGGAGCCGCCGCCGCGGGCCACGATCAACACGTCCGGCCGCGGAACGGGCCCGCCCGGCTCGAGGGCGTTGAAGCCCCGGATGGCGGCGGCGACCTCGGCCGCGCAGGTCTCGCCCTGCACGCGCACAGGCCAGACCAGGACGCGGCGCGGGAAACGGTCCTCCAGCCGGTGGAGAATGTCGCGGATCACCGCTCCGGTCGGCGAGGTGACGACCCCGACGACGCGCGGCAGGAAGGGCAGCCGGCGCTTGCGCTCCTGGGCGAACAGCCCCTCCGCATTGAGCTTGCGGCGCCGCTCCTCGAGCAGCGCCATGAGGGCGCCGATGCCGGCCGGCTCCAGGGATTCGACGACGATCTGGTACTTGGACGAGCCCGGAAAGGTGGTGATGCGGCCGGTCGCAATGACCTCCATCCCCTCCTCGGGGCGGATCCTGAGCTTGGCGAAGGCTCCCTTCCAGATCACCGCGTCGATGCGGGCGTTCTGGTCCTTCAGGCAGAAATAGGCATGCCCCGAGGAATGGGGCCCGCGATAGCCCGATACCTCGCCGCGCAGGCGGACATGGCCGAACGCATCCTCGAGGGTGCGCTTGAGGGCACCCGCCAGGTCGGAGACCGACCATTCGGGAGCGTTGGAGGGAGCTTTGGCTGCGAACATGCCGTGAACCTAATCGTTCCGCCCCGGGCCTGCCAAGGGTCCGAAGCGGAATGCACACAGCCTTCCGGTCGCAGGCCCATGGGCGGTTTCATGTGCGATTGCGCACGTCACGAGCGTTTCAGGCACGCTGCTCGCACGCCATGATGGAACCTATCATACGAAATAACATTGCGTCAAAGTTGTCACTTTCAAAGGGGAGCCAGCCATGGCTGTCAACTTGACCTACACAATTGCCGATCAGAGGACCGGCACTCAGGATTTCACGCCGACCGACATCGCCGACATCACCGTCGTGGTGAGTCAGCCGGGCAGCGTCATTGCGCCTTCCGGAATGGGCATTCGAATGTCCCATCCGGCAGACCATTGCGACGTCACGGTGGACGGAACCGTCCGGAGCGCGGATGACGCAGGCGTTTACATTACGAAAGGTCAGCTGACCGTCGGCGCGACAGGGTGGATCAGTGGCAGGTACGGTTTCGATTGCGCCAACCCGGCGGCCGTCACCAATCATGGCACGATCACCGGCATCGATGACGCCATCACCGGAGCCCGCGGCCTCACCCTGCTGAATGACGGAACCATTCAGGGCGGCCGCTATGGGATTTCCTACTTCCAAGTCGGCGCAGTCCACGTGACGAACGAGGGGACGATCTCGGGCGGGACCCAGGCCGTTCGAAGCGGACCGGGCGACGACGTCGTCATCAACAAAGGCTTCCTGAAAAGCGCCGATCCCATCACGGTTCTGCTCGGGCAAGGAAAAGATCTCTACGACAGCCGGCAAGGCGGCAGCGCCCCGGGATTCGTCGACCTTGGAGACGGGAACGACACCGCTTACGGTGGTGCCGCGGACGACAAGTTCCAAGGCGGCATGGGGAGCGACTGGCTCGCCGGCGGCGGCGGCTTCAATCGCCTGGCTGGTGGAGAGGGCGGCGATACCCTCGACGGAAGCAACGGGACGAGCCTCGCCTCCTACGAAGGTGCGACGGGCAAACTGACGATCCATATGGCCCATGAAGACCAGAACACCGGAGAAGCCGCAGGCGATCACTTCATCAACATCGCCGGCATCGTCGGGTCCCGCTTCAACGACACGATCATGGGGAACGACGACGGGAACGATCTGCGCGGCGGGAACGGGGCGGATTCCATTCTCGGCGGAGAGGGGGCGGATTCATTGTCCGGCGGCGATGGGGACGACACCTTCGAAGGCGGACAGGGCGACGACATGATCGACGGGGGCGGGAGCGAAGACAACACGGCCGTTTATACGAAGAGCAAGTCCAACTACACGATCACCCACGATCAGGCCGGCTTCATTATCGTCGAAGACAAGACAGGCGACGAGGGCAAGGACAAGCTCTCGCATATCGGGACGCTCACATTCGCGGACGGCGCGATCGAAACCAACAAGGCGCCCGATTCCATATCCGTCTCGAAGACGAGCGTCGCCGAAGATGCGCTGGTGAACACCATCATCGCCGATCTGTCCGCTCACGATCCCGATGGCGATACCGTGAGGTTCGGCATCCTCGAGAACGACGGCTACTTCAGGATCGACGGCAACCACCTGGTCCTCGCCAAGGCGCTGGACTACGAGACGCAGCCTCAGCAGCACAAGATCACCCTCGAGGCGATCGATCCCTTCGGAGGCAGAACCTACAAGACGGTCACGATCAACGTGACGGATGTGAATGACACAGTCGTCGACCCGACCGATCCGACCGATCCGACCGATCCCACAGATCCCACAGGTCCGACCCATCCGACGGGTCCGGCCGATCCGCTCGTTCTGATCGGCACGCCCAAACGGGATTCACTGACCGGCAAGGGCGGCAACGATGTGATCAAGGGCCTCGCGGATAAAGACATGGTGCAGGGCGATGGCGGCAACGACATGCTCTATGGCGGGCTCGGCAACGACACGCTTACCGGTGGTACGGGACAGGACGTGTTCGTGTTCGACAGGAAGCCCGCCAGGACCAATGCGCTGGCCAAGAAGCAGAACTGCGACAAGATCACGGACTTCTCGGTGGCCGACGACACGATCTGGCTGACGAAGGCAGCCTTCAAGGGCCTCGGCAAGAAGGGCGTGCTGGCCAAGAAGGAATTCCACATCGGCGCCAAGGCGCATGACGGCGACGATCACGTCATCTACAACAAGAAGACGGGTGCCCTGTTCTACGATGCCGACGGCACGGGGGCGAAGCAGGCCATTCAGGTCGCCACGTTGTCCAGGGACCTCAAGATGACCGAGGCGGACTTCTTCGTCCTTTAAGGGACGATCGGCCCCGGTCCTCGACCGGAGCCGCGCGGCCGTTCCGGAAGAAGAGGATCCCGTGTCGGGATGGGCGAGAGGATTCCTGCCTTCGAGCGGATGACACCTGAAGCATCGCGTCGGTTTCCGCCTCCAGCGGGAGCCGCTCGCCCCCAACCCTGAGGACGTGTCATCTGACCGGTTGAAGCCGGCCTTCCGTCCGGTTAAGAGCAGCCTGTCACAGCAAGGCGGCAGGCATGAACATCCTTCTCATCGGATCCGGCGGACGCGAGCATGCTCTGGCCAGGAGCCTCTCGGCGAGCCCCCTGTGCGACAGGCTGCTCGTCGCTCCCGGCAATCCCGGCACCGCGCAGCACGGCACCAACGTGGTGCTCGATGTGACCGACCATGGGGCGGTGATCGATTTCTGCCGGGTCATGAAGGTCGATTTCGTGGTCGTCGGCCCCGAGGCTCCCCTGGTGGCAGGCCTCGTGGACGATCTCGCGGCCGCGGGCATCAAGGCCTTCGGGCCGAGGAAGGCCGCCGCCCAGCTCGAGGGCTCGAAGGCCTTCACCAAGGATCTGTGCGCGGAATTCGGCATCCCGACCGCCGCCTACCGGCGCTTCACCGATGCGGAGGCGGCGAAGGCCTATATCCGCGGTTACGGCGTGCCGATCGTCGTCAAGGCGGACGGGCTCGCCGCCGGCAAGGGTGTGGTGGTGGCAACCTCCTTCGAAGAGGCCGAAGAGGCCATCGACATGATGATCGGCGGCGGCCTGGGCGCGGCCGGCGCCGAGGTCGTGATCGAGGCTTTCCTCGACGGCGAGGAGGCGAGCTTCTTCGCGCTCTGCGACGGCACCCACGCGATCCCGTTCGGCACCGCGCAGGACCACAAGCGCGTCTTCGACGGGGACAAGGGTCCCAACACCGGCGGCATGGGGGCCTATTCGCCGGCCGCCGTGATGACGCCGGAGCTTCAGGCCCGCGCCATGCGCGAGATCATCGAGCCGACCCTGGCCGGCATGAAGGCGCGCGGGACGCCCTACACGGGCATCCTCTATGCGGGCCTGATGCTCACCGAGAGCGGCCCGCAGCTCATCGAATACAACGCCCGTCTCGGCGATCCCGAAACGCAGGTTCTTCTGCCGCGCCTGAAATCCGATCTCGTGACGGCGCTGCTCGCCGCCTGCGATGGTGTTCTGAACAGCATCTCCCTGCAATGGTCGGATCAGGCGGCGCTCACCGTCGTGATGGCCGCGAAGGGCTATCCCGGAGCGGTCGAGAAGGGATCCGAGATCCGGGGCATCGACAAGGCCGAAGCGCTCGACGACGTCATCGTCTTCCACGCGGGCACGAAACAGGATGGCGACAGGATCGTTGCCAATGGGGGACGCGTGCTCAACGTCACGGCGCTGGGACGCACGATCTCCGACGCGCAGAGGAAGGCCTATGAGGCTGTCGCCAGGATCGAATGGCCGAACGGCTTCTGCCGGAAGGACATCGGATGGCGCGCGGTGGAGCGCGAGAGCGAATGAGCACCCGCTGATTCCATCGAGGGATGACGATGCGGAACATTCTCCACTCTTAGTTGTAATCCCTTTTTTTCCTAAGCTTTTCCATCCCATTCGCGGACAAATGCTCTAGCTTCTTGAAGCATTCCTGATTGCAACCAGCGAGCGGCCATCCATGAGCGACGATCTCTTTCCCGGTTTCGACAGCCACTGGATTGACACCGAGATCGGCCGGATCTTCGCGCGCTCGAAGGGCACGGGAAAACCCCTGGTGCTGCTGCACGGATTTCCCCAGACCCACGCCATGTGGCACCACCTCGCGCCGACCCTGGCCGAAACCTACGCGGTCGTCTGCATGGATCTGCGCGGCTACGGCTGGTCGTCGGCGCCCAAGGGCGATGCCAAGCACGAGACCTATTCGAAGCGCGCCATGGGCCGGGACGTCATCCAGGTGATGGAGGCTCTGGGGCATGTGCATTTCGCCGTGGCCGGGCACGACCGCGGCGCCCGCGTGGCCTACCGCCTGGCGCTCGACCATCCCGGCCGGGTGGAACGCCTCGCCCTCCTCGACATCCTGCCGACCTACCACGTATGGGAGCAGATGCGGACAGGGAAGGTTCCGGAAGCTCACTGGGGCTATCTTTCGCAGGCCTACCCGAAACCGGAAGACGAGATCGAGCGCGACCCCATTCCGTATTTCGAGGGGCTGATGCGGCAATGGTCGGCGGCCGGCGATCTCGGCGCGTTCGATCCCCGCGCCTTGCACTCCTATTGGCAGAGCTGCAACGAACCCAATCGCATCCACGCCTTCTGCGAGGATTACCGCGCCGGCGCCACCCGCGACATCGAGGCGGACGAGGCCGACCTCGCCGCGGGCAGGACGATCCAATGCCCGACCTACGTGATCTGGAGCGACTATTATCTCGTCAGCGGCCCGGTCGGCGACAGGAAGCAGCCGCTCGACATCTGGCACAAGAGCTTCACGCCCAAAGCGACCGGGATCGGCGTCACGTCGGGCCACTTCGTCGCGGAGGAGAATCCGGGCGCGACGCTGGAGGCCCTGCGGGCGTTCCTGGCGGCCTAGACCTGTTTCCACTCACGTGGAATCATCTCTCTTCTTTGCCTGACCGCATTTTTTGACGGTGAACCGGATCCACCTCACCGAAAAATGCTCTAACGCTTTGCTTCGAAAAACCCCTTCAGCAATGCCGCCGCCTCACTCTCGCGGATGCCGCCGTAGACCTCCGGGGCGTGATGGCAGGTGGGCTGGTCGAAGAAGCGCACGCCGCTGTCGACCGCGCCGCCCTTCGGATCGAAGGCCGCGTAATAGACCCTCCGGATCCGGGCGAAGGAGATGGCGGCCGCGCACATGGTGCAGGGCTCCAGGGTCACGTAGAGATCGCAGCCCGTGAGCCGCTCGTCGTCCAGAGCCGCGCAGGCGCGGCGGATGGCGAGCATCTCCGCATGAGCCGAGGGATCGCGCAGCTCCCGCGGGCGGTTTCCTGCCGACGCGACGACGCGGCCGTCCCGGACGATGGCCGCCCCCACGGGCACCTCCCCGCGCGCCGAAGCGGCGCGGGCCTCGTCGAAGGCCACGCTCATGGGATCCGGTCGTCCCGGATCAAGCGGCTCCAGATCGGCGTTATCCGTCAAACGGTTCGTTCCTTAATCCTCGCTTCTCCGACACTCCTCTGCTATCAGGCTCCCATGACCGACAGCAACGACGATAATCGCAGGGGCCGCTCCTCGGGACGCTCCGACCATGGCCGCACCCCCGGGGACCGGCCCTTCCGCAAATCCCGCGACGGCGGCGAGCGCCCCTTCCGGGCCCGTGGCGACGACGACCGCCCGCGCAAGCCGCGCGAGGGAGGCGACCGGCCTTCGCGCAGCCGCGACGGCGACAAGCCCTTCCGCCCCCGTGGAGAAGCGGGCGACCGGCCCTTCCGCAGCCGGGACAACGATGAGCGCCCCCGCCGCTTCGAAGGCGGAGACAAGAAGCCGTTCCGGGCCCGCAGCGAGGGCGGCGACAAGCCGTTCCGCAGCCGCAGCGCCGGGGACAAGCCGTTCCGCGGCCGTGCCGGCGACGAACGCCCGCGCCGCTTCGACCGGTCGGCCGAGGATCGGCCGCGCCGCACCCGCGAGGACCGTCCCGAGGTGCAGGCCGAGCCGCAGGAGCCCGCCGAGGACCGGATCGCCAAGGTGATCGCCCGCGCCGGCATCGCGTCCCGCCGCGACGCCGAGGTGCTGATCGCCGAGGGCCGGGTCACGCTCAACGGCACGGTGCTGGAATCCCCTGCGGTCAACGTGACCGCGGCCGACAGGATCACCGTGGACGGGGAGCCCCTGCCGGCCAAGGAGCGCACGCGCCTGTGGCTCTTCCACAAGCCGCGCGGCCTCGTGACCACGGCCCGCGACCCGGAGGGCCGTCCGACCGTGTTCGACAACCTGCCCGAGGACCTGCCCCGCGTGGTGGCGGTGGGCCGGCTCGACATCAACACGGAAGGCCTGCTGCTCCTGACCAACGACGGTGGCCTCGCCCGCGTGATCGCCCATCCCGACACGGGATGGTTGCGCCGCTACAAGGTGCGCGCCCACGGCGAGATCAACCAGGCGGACCTGGACCGCCTGCGCGACGGCATCAGCATCGACGGGATCGATTACGGCCCCATCGAGGCGCGCCTCGATCGGGTGCAGGGCGACAACGCCTGGATCACCATGGGCCTGCGGGAAGGCAAGAACCGCGAGATCAAGCGGATCCTCGAGCATCTCGGCGTTCAGGTGAACCGCCTCATCCGCATGTCCTTCGGCCCGTTCCAGCTCGGCGACCTCGAGGTCGGCCTCGTGGAGGAGGTGCGCACCAAGGTGCTGCGGGATCAGCTCGGCGAGGCGCTCGCCGCCGAGGCCGGCGTCGATTTCGAGAGCCCGGTGCGCGAGCCCATCGCGCCCTTCGGCTCCTCGAAGAAGCAGGACCGGGAGGAGCGCGGCGAGCGTCCCGGCCGCTTCGGCCGCGACCGGGACGACGAGCGCCCGCGCCGTCGCCGTGACGACGATGAGAGGCCGTCCCGCGGCCGCGGCGGCGACCGCTTCGAGCGCGACGAGGAGGAGCCCCGGAAGCGCCCCTCCCGCCTCGACGTGAAGACCAGCGTGTGGCGGGCCGGCGAAACGGACGAGGACGCTCCGCGCCGAAAGGTCCCACGCCGGGGCGCCGATCCGAAGGAGGCCCGCGCGGCGAGCGGCGAGCGCGAGCGCGAGCGCGTCGGGGCGATCGCGTCGCGCGAAGGCCGCAAGGTGGTGGTGGAACGTCTCGTGCGCCAGCCCGAGGACGAGGAAGCCCCTCCGCCGCGCAGGGGCCGCGCCTCCGCCGGAGAGGATCGTCCGCGCCGTCGCGACGACCGCGACGCGGTGCCGGCTCGCCGCGGCCGCGAGGGCGGAGACCGTCCGGCCCGTCGCGAGGATGACCGCCCGCGGCGTCCTGCGGGCGACAGGCCGTTCCGCGCCCGCGCCGAGGGAAGCGAGGATCGTCCCCGCGCCCGCCAGGGCGAGCGCCCCTTCCGGGCCCGTGGCGACGACGACCGCCCGCGCAAGCCGCAGGGTGACCGGCCGTTCCGGGCCCGCGGCGACGACGACCGACCCCGTCGCGGCCCTCCGCGGGGCGATGGGCCCTCGCGCGGCGGTCCGAGAGGCGATGGGCCGAGAGGCGATGGTCCGAGGGGCGGCGGCTTCAAGGGTGGCCCCAGGGGCAGCGCGTCCAAGGGCGGAGCCTCCAAGGGCGGCTTCAAGGGCGGCGGTTCCAAGGGCGGCCCGCGCGGCCGCCGCTGATGGGGTTTAGACGATGAGAATCGTGGGCGGGCGCTGGCGCGGCCGCTCGCTCAAGGGGCCGAGCTCGGACGCCATCCGCCCGACCTCGGACCGCCTGCGCGAGACGCTCTTCAACATCCTGCAGCACGGCTACGACGATCCCATCGAGGGCGCACGCGTGCTCGATCTCTTCGCGGGCACCGGCGCTCTGGGCCTGGAGGCGCTCTCGCGCGGGGCCGCCTTCGCGCTCTTCGTCGACGACGGGGCGCAGTCCCGCGGCATCATCCGCGAGAACGTGGAAGCCCTCGGGGCCGGGGGCGCGACCCGCCTGTTCCGCCGCGACGCCACCCGCATGGGCGAGGCCGCGCCCAACCCCCCCTTCTCCGTGGTGTTCTGCGATCCGCCCTACGGCCGCGATCTCGCGCCCAAGGCCCTGCGCGCCTGCGCCGAGGGCGGCTGGCTTTTGCCCGATTCGCTCGTGATCGTCGAGGAAGCGCAGGGCGCCGAGGTCACGCTGCCCGAAGGCTTCGAGGAGCTCGAGCGGCGCGATTACGGGGAGACGCAAGTGGTGTTCGGGCGCTATCGCGCTTGACCTTCTGCAGTCTGCCGGCACTCCCGCATTTGCCCCGCCTTCGCCGGCCCGCTATACCGCCCCTTCCCCTTTCGATCGTAATGGAAGCTCCATCATGAAAGCGGTTCTCTTCGAGCAGTTCGGCCAGCCGCCGCGGGTGCAGACCGTGCCGGATCCGACGCCCTCGGCCGAGGGCGTGGTGATCAAGGTGGAGGCGACGGGCCTGTGCCGGAGCGACTGGCACGGCTGGATGGGGCATGATCCCGACGTGGTGCTGCCGCACGTGCCGGGGCATGAGCTTGCCGGCACGGTGCTGGCCACAGGCCGCCAGGTCACGCGCTGGAAGACGGGCGATCGCGTCACGGTGCCGTTCGTCGGCGGCTGCGGCCATTGCCATGAATGCCATTCCGGCAACCACCAGGTCTGCGAGCAGCAGTTCCAGCCGGGCTTCACCGCCTGGGGCTCGTTTGCCGAATACGTCGCGGTCGACTACGCCGACACCAACCTCGTCGCCCTCCCCGACGAGCTCGATTTCGCCACCGCGGCGAGCCTCGGCTGCCGCTTCGTCACATCGTTCCGCGCCATCGTCGACCAGGGCCGGGTGAAGCCCGGCGAATGGGTGGCGGTGCACGGATGCGGCGGCGTGGGCCTGTCGGCGATCATGATCGCGTCCGCCATGGGGGCGAACGTGATCGCCATCGATCTCACGGACGAGAAGCTCGCATTCGCCAGGACGATGGGCGCGGTGGCGACGGTGAATGCCCGCGACGGCAGGGATGTGGTCAGCGCCGTGAAGGAGATCACGCGGGGCGGCGCGCATGTCTCCATCGACGCCCTCGGCCACCCGGCGACCTGCTTCAACTCCATCGCCAACCTGCGCCGCCGCGGGCGTCACGTTCAGGTCGGCCTGATGGTGGGCGAGCACGCCCGCGCGCAGGTGCCGATGGCGCAGATCATCGCGCACGAGCTGGAGGTCTACGGCAGCCACGGCATGCAGGCCTTCCGCTACCAGGACATGATGGCCATGATCCGGACCGGCAAGCTCATGCCGCAGCAACTCGTCGGCCGGCACATCAGCCTCGACGAGGCGCCTGCCGCCTTGATGGCCATGGACCGGTTCGAGGGGCTCGGCATCAGCGTCATCACGCGGTTCTGAAACCGTCTGGGCCCTCTTGTCATCCCCGGCCTTGTGCCGGTGATCCCGATCGTTCGGATCGCCGCGCCTCACCGGATCGGGATGGCCGGCGAGAGGCGGGTGATGACCGGTCGGCCATGACGGGGTGGGTGTCACCCGGTCTGATCCTGCTCCCCGTGCTTCGCGGCAAGGGCAAGAAACATGCGCCTCGTCCTGCATTCACGTTGTTGAACGCCTGCCGGGCGCGCTATGTAACCCCCTCGGTCTGAAAATTGCCCCGCTGGAGATACCGATGGCCTACCTGCCCGCCGAGAACCGCTACGACGAGATGCTCTACAATCGCTGCGGCCGCAGCGGGCTGCTGCTGCCGGCGATCTCGCTCGGGCTCTGGCATAACTTCGGCGAGGACAAGTCGGCCGCGACTGCCCGGGAGATCTGCCGGACGGCGTTCGATCTCGGCGTCACGCATTTCGATCTCGCCAACAATTACGGCCCTCCTCCGGGCTCGGCCGAGACCCTGTTCGGCGAAATCCTGCGCAACGATTTCCACGGGCTGCGCGACGAGCTCGTGATCTCCACCAAGGCCGGCTACCGCATGTGGCCCGGCCCCTACGGCGAATGGGGCAGCCGCAAGTATCTGCTCTCGAGCCTCGACCAGAGCCTCAAGCGCATGGGGCTCGACTATGTCGACATCTTCTACTCGCACCGCTTCGATCCGGACACGCCGCTCGAAGAGACCATGCTGGCACTCGATTCCGCCGTGCGGCAGGGCAAGGCGCTCTATGTCGGCCTCTCGTCCTACAACAGCCAGCGCACCCGCGAGGCCCTGGCCATCCTGCGCGAGCTCAAGACGCCCTGCGTCATCCATCAGCCGAGCTATTCCATGCTCAACCGCTGGGTCGAGGAGGACGGGCTGCTCGACACGCTCGAGGATCTCGGCATGGGGTCGATCGTGTTCTCGCCCTTGGCCCAGGGCATGCTGACCACGAAGTATCTCAACGGCATTCCCGAGGAGAGCCGCGCCGCCCAGGGCAAGTCCCTGCGCACGAGCTTCATCAACGACGACAACATCGCCCGCATCCGGGGCCTCAACGGCATCGCCGAGCGGCGCGGCCAGACCCTGGCGCAGATGGCCCTGGCCTGGGTTCTGCGCGGCGGACGCGTCACCTCGGCGCTCATCGGGGCGAGCCGGCCCGAACAGGTCGTCGACTGCGTCGGCGCGCTCAAGAACCTGTCGTTCACCGCCGACGAGCTCGCCGAGATCGACCAATATGCCGGCGAAGGCAACCTGAACATCTGGGCCGCCTCGGCCGAGCGGAAGGGCCCGTCCCGGTAATCCACACCCGAGCACCAGACCCGAACGCGGAAAGCCCTCTCGGGTCTGGTGCTCCATCGTCGGGTCGGGCATGATTCCGTGTGGACAACGGAACCCGCCCTTTGTCGACGCGGCCTTCTTTTTCCCGGAGCGCGGGTTCACAAAGCGCGGGAAAGTCCCAGCTTCCGGGGGACTACCCCTTCGGAGGGACTTGAGAAGTCGGTTAACAAATGGTTAAAGCCAAGCTTCGTACGCCATTTGACCGAAGGTCACTTCCATGGTTCCCGTCACCGCTCTCGATAACCGTCGGCAAGCCAGGCGCTTCCCCACGCATCACCCTGCGAAGATCATGCTGGGTCCCGAGGCGATGATCTCCTGCACGGTGAAGGACATCTCCACCGGCGGAGCCAGGATCGCGGTCAAGCGGCACACGGACCTGCCGGAAACCTTCGAGCTGTACATCGCAGCGCACGACCTGCAGGTGCGCCGGGCACGGGTCTGCTGGCGCCATGGGGATTTCGCCGGCATCGCATTCAGCGCCGAGGAGGCCGACATGGCTCCGGCCGGCGAAGCCGCCGAGGCGCTGAGCTTCGCGGCTTGCCTCGACCAGGCCGCCATGCCGGCCCATCTCGCGTCCAAGCCGGCGCGCAAGGATCTCAAGCTCTATCGCACCACGGTCTGATCGAACGACGTCCCGTTGATCGGGGCGCCGTTCAGGTCGTCGGTGTGACGTCGATCTTGAACCACTTCTCCGACAGCTTCTTGATCGTGCCGTCCGCCTTGGCGGCCGCGATCGCCTCGTTGAACATGGCCTTCAGATCGGCCTCCTCCTTGCGCAGCCCCACGCCGACGCCGGGGCCGAGCAGCCCGCCGGTGATCGAGGGTCCGACGATGGCGAAGTCCTTGAACTCGGGCTTGCGCAGGGTTCCGCCCAGCGCGGTGGCGTCCGCCAGAACCGCGTCGATGCGGCCGGCCGCCAGATCGAGATCGTGCTGCTCCGTGGTCTTGTACTCACGGATCTCGGCCACGTCCTTCAGGTACTTGTCGGCGAAGTTCGAGTGGATGGTCGAGGTCTGCACCCCGACGGTCTTGCCCTTCAGGAGCGGCTTCAGGTCGGCGATGGCCTTCTCGGCGGCCGCCTGCTGGGTCGACAGGTTGAAGGCCTGACCGGTGCCCGGCATCTTGGCGAGCGGAGAATCCTTCGACACGAGGAAGCCATTGGGCCCGGCCGCATAGGGGTTCGAGAAATCGATGGTCTTCTTGCGCTCGTCGGTGATGCTCATGCCGGCCATGATGGCGTCGTACTTCTTGGCGGTGAGCGCCGGGATGATGCCGTCCCAGTCCTGGGCGACGATCTCGCACTTCACCTTCATGCGGGCGCACAGCTCATTGGCCAGATCGACCTCGAAGCCCTCGAGCTTGCCGCCCGGCCCGGTGAAGTTCCACGGCTCGTAGGCGCCTTCCGTCGCGATCTTGACGGTGTCCCACTTCTTGCCCTGGGCGAGAGCGCCGCCGACCGCCAGGGCGGCGCCGAGGAGAGAGACACCAACGATTCGTGAGACCTTCATTGCCGTTCTCCTGACTCAAAGGGTTGGTCCGAGGCGAGAGAGGGCTGCCCGCGCTCCTTCGAAGGAGAGGAGATCGGCCCGATGCGACGGCCAGGAGCCGCCAAGGCGCCGGGCCACTGCGCGCTCAGCACGTCATCACGCCTCTGCTGGGAAACGCCCGGGCACCGGGGCCGTGTTCCCTCGGCCGTCGGGCCCAAAAGGGGGGCCCACATTTCACGTCCGATGCGCTAGCGCCGTCCGAACAGGCGCTCGATATCCGTCAGCTTGAGCTCGACATAGGTCGGCCGGCCGTGATTGCACTGGCCTGAGAGCGGCGTCGCCTCCATCTCGCGCAGCAGGGCGTTCATCTCCTCGGGCCGCATGCGTCGTCCGGCCCGGATGGAACCGTGGCAGGACATGCGCGAGAGCACCGCGTCGAGGCGCTCCTCCAGCGGGCTCGCGGCCCCCTGCCCCCATTCCGCCAGCGCGTCGGCCACATCCTGCACCAGCGCCTTGATGCGCCCGCCCGCGAGCGCGGACGGCACTTCGCGCACGAGCAGAGCACCATGGCCGAACGGCTCGACCACGAGACCGAGTTCCTCCAGGGACGAAGCCTCCGCCAGCACCCGGTCCGCGTCCACGGGGTCGAGGTCGACCACTTCGGGGATCAGCAGCAATTGCCGGGCGATGCCCGCCGAGGCGCGCTCACGCTTCAGCCGCTCGTAGACCAGGCGCTCATGGGCGGCATGCTGATCCACGATGACGATGCCGTCCTGGGTCTGCGCGACGATGTAGGTGCCGTGCAGCTGCGCGCGGGCGGCGCCCAGAGGCGCCTCCCCGGCCTCGGGCTCGACCTCTTGGGTCGCCGCCCGGCTGTCGGCGGACGGAACCGACAGATCGGACAGGCTCGCCTGCCTGTCCGCGAAGCCGGAAGCGTTCGCATGGGGCCGCTCCGGCGCATCGAGCGGCGCCTGCCAGTTGGCGAAGGCGCTGGTCGGCCGGATCGCATGGGTACGGTGCGGATAGGCCTGGCGGATGGGCAGCGCGCCTTGCGGGCGCAGGCTCTCCAGCGTGCGCGTCCCGCCCGTGGACGACGCCCGGAAGGCGGTGCGGGTGATCGCCTCCTTCAGCGCACCGACCACGAAGCCGCGCACGAAGGCCGGATCGCGGAAGCGCACCTCGGTCTTGGCCGGATGCACGTTGACGTCCACCGCCCGGGGATCGAGATCGATCATGATGGCGAGGACCGGATGCCGGTCGGACGCCATCACGTCCGCGTAGGCGCCGCGCACGGCGCCGAGCAGCAGCTTGTCCCGCACGGGCCGGCCGTTGACCACGAAATGGATCGCCGTTCCGGTGCCGCGGTGATAGGTCGGCAGGCTTGCGAAACCGGTAAGCCGCACGCCCTCGCGCTCGACCCCGATGGCCATGGCGTTCTCGTGGAACTCGGATCCGAGCACCCGCGAGAGGCGGCGCAGGAATCCGTGCTCGCCGGGCTCCTCCGGCGGGTAGGTGAAGGCGGTCAGGTGTTCGCCCGACAGGGTGAAGCGGACCGTGGGATGCGCGATGGCGAGCCGCTTGACGATCTCGGCCACCGCCTGCGCCTCGGAGCGGTCGCTCTTCAGGAATTTCAGGCGCGCCGGCGTGGCGGAGAACAGATCCGTCACCTCGACCCGGGTGCCCTTCGCGGCCGGGGCCGGGCGCACGGGGCCTTTCACCCCCGCCTCCACCAGGATGGAGGAGCCGGTCTCCGCCTCCGCGGTTCGCGTCAGGATGGACAGGCGCGCGACCGCCCCGATGGACGGCAGCGCCTCGCCCCGGAAACCCAGGGTGTCGATCGAGAACAGGTCGCCATCCGGAAGCTTGGAGGTGGCGTGGCGCTCGACGGCGAGCTCGAGATCCTCCGGGGTCATGCCGCGACCGTCGTCGACGATGCGGATCAGGCGCCGTCCACCGGCCTCGACGGCGATCTCGATGGAGGCCGCGCCCGCATCGACCGCATTCTCCACCAGCTCCTTCACGGCCGCGGCCGGACGCTCGACGACCTCGCCGGCGGCGATGCGGTCGACCAGAATGGGATCGAGGCGGCGAACAGGCATGCGGGGCGTCCCGGCTCCGGATTCGAGAATAGGGAAGATAGGGGCTGACCGCGACGGAAACCAGAACGCGCGACGTTATTCCCCTGCTCTCTCCGGCTCTCGCCGGGGGCTCGAGGCCGCCATGTGAGGCTGCCCCCTCTCCCGTCATCACCGGCCTTGTGCCGGTGATGACGGGAGATGAGGCTGGGTGCTTTTCCGACCGGGATGGCCGGCACGAGGCCGGCCATGACGTGGCGGGTGGGACGTCCCGTTACCCTTGCGCCAGATACTCCTTGGCCAGGAGCTTGGCCTCCTCCACGGCAGGCTGGTCGAACGGGTCGACCCCCATGGCGTAGCCGGCCAGGATCGTCTCCAGCATGAAATGCATGAGAAGCTCGCCCAGGGCGCCCTCGTTCAGGGTCTCGACATGGATCTGCCGGGTCGGGCGGCTGTTCTTGGCGAAGGTGTCGGCCATGGCGCGGCCCTGGGCGGCCACCAGGTCCCCGATGGTCTTGCCGGCGAACGCGGCCTGACCCGCACGCTTGGCCAGAGATGCGTCCATCACGGGCCCCTTCCCGGCGACGCCCGTGGTCAGCACCGTGAACAGCTTGTCGTTGGGGCCGGCGAGATAGAGCTGCTGCTGGCTGTGCTGGTCCACCGGGCCGATGGCGGCGACCGGCTGCGTGCCCTTGCCGTCCTTGCCGACGCTCTCGGCCCAGAGCTGGACCCACCAGCGGGTGAAGCGCTCGAGCCGGTCCGCATAGGCCATCGTCACCGCGATGCCCTTGCCGGCCTTGGCGGCCGCCACGTTGAGCGCGGCCCCCAGGGCGGCCGGCGCGTCCTTGGCCGCGGCCCCGCTGCGGAACGGCGCGTAGGCGTCGGCCGCGCCCTGCCGGATGGCGTCGATGTCCAGACCGAGCACCGCGGCCGGCAGGAGCCCCACATTGGTCAGCACCGAATAGCGCCCGCCGATGCCGGTATGGTGCTCCAGGAAGCGCACGCCCTCCGGCTCCAGGAGATCGCGAAGGGCGTTCTTGCCGCCGTCCTTGCGAGGCTCGGACAGGCCGAGGAACAGATCGTTGGGATGGGAGCGCAGGCCGGCCTTTTCCAGGGCCGTGAGCACCGCGATGGTCTGCATCAGCGTCTCGCCCGTGCCCCCGGATTTAGAGATCGCCACGAACTTGCTCGATGAGAGCGGGAGCTTGTGCAGGATGCGGTCGAAGGTGATCGGATCGAGATTGTCGAGGAAGTGGATGCGGGGGCTCTCTGTGAAGCGGCCCGTGCCCGGCACCGCGTAATCCTTCAGCTGCGCGAGGGTCTGTCCGCCGAGGCTCGATCCGCCGACGCCGAGAATGACCACGTCGGTCGCATCGTCGCGCAGGAAAGCGGCCGCCTCGCGGATGCCGGCCAGATCGTCGGTGGTGCGCGGCATGTGGAGAAGCGGCAGCCGGCCCGACGCATCGTCCTCGGCCAGCCGCTTCATGGCCTCGCCGACGAGGCCCAGCGCATCGTCGAGCGCCGCCTGCGGCAGACCGCCTTCCCCGATATTGGTGTCAAGGGCAAGATCGATCGATTGCTGCAGGGCCATGGGCGTACTCCGACTCGTTCAAAGCAGGAGCGAAAGATTAGGGCAGAGCGGCGCCGGAGGCTAGGGCCGTGGGAGCGGGCGCGAGGTGTCTGCTCCGGGCGGCTGTTCGGGAGCGCGGCGCCCCTCGGATCGCGGTCACCGGGACATGCCCGGTGACCAGGTGGCGGTCACACGCCGGTTGGCCGGCCGGCGATCACCGTGAGCATCCGGCCGTCGCCGAAGATCTGCGCGGCAGCCTTGCGGATGTCCGCCTGCGTCACGGCCGCGACCAGGCCGTTCCGACGGGCGATGTAGTCGATGCCGAGGCCTTCGAACGCGATCTGCGCCAGGGTGTGGGCGATCTTCGTCGAGGTGTCGAAGCCGAGGGCGTAGGAGCCGGTGAGGTAATCCTTCGCCTTCTGCAGCTCCTCGTCGGACGGGCCTTCGCTCGTCAGCTTCGCCATCTCGTCCGCGATGACGTCGAGCGCCTCGACCACGCGCTCGTTCTTGGTGGCGGTGTAGCCCCAGGTCATGCTGGCCGAACGGTAGCTCACGAGGGAGGTGCCGACGCTGTAGGCGAGGCCGCGCTTCTCGCGCACTTCCTGGAACAGGCGCGAGGTGAACGCGCCGCCGCCGAGGATGTGGTTGAGCACATAGGCCGGGATGAAGCCCGGATCGCGCCAGGCGATGCCGTTCATGCCGAAGCGGATGACCGACTGGGGCACGTCGAGATCGACAACGATGCGCGTTCCCAGCTTCTGCAGGGAGGCGGTCTCGATGAGGCCGAGGGCCGGGGCTTCCGGCAGGAAGCCGAACACCTTGTCGAGCAGAGCGGAGAGGTCGTCGCCGCCGATGGCGCCCACCACGGCGATCTTGACGCGGCCGCGGGCGATGATGGCCTTGTGCATGGCGACGAGATCGTCGCGGGTGATCGCCGCGACGCTCTCGGGCGTGCCCGAGGTCGGACGCCCGTAGGGATGGCCGGCGAAGCCCTCCTCGAAGAAGCGGCGCGTCGCCATGACGCCCGGATCGTTCTGCTGGTACTTCAGGCCCGCGATGGTCTGGGCGCGCACGCGCTCGATGGCATCCTGGTCGAAGCGCGGTTCGGTCAAGGCGAGCCGCAGCAGATCGAAGGCTTCGTCCGCGTGCTTGACCAGCGTCTTCAGGGAGCCGCCGAGGGCGTCGTTGCCCGCATTGAACGACAGCTCGATGGCATGGGCCGCCAGGCGCTCCTGGAAGGCGTCGGAATCGTACTCGCCGGCTCCTTCGTCGAGCAGGCGCGCGAGCATCTGCGCCACGCCGGGCTTGTCCGCGGGATCGTGCGCCGAGCCCCCCTCGAAGATGAAGGAAACGGCGATCAGCGGAACCACGTCGGACTCGACGTGCCATGCCTCGACCCCACGGGCGGAGGTCAGCGCCTTCACCGTGGTCGGAGACGAGGACATGGTTTCGACAGAAGCTGTCATGGGCACCTCGGTTCTTGTGCAGGCGGGCTTTTTAGGAGACCGGCTTCTGCAGATAGCCCGTCACGGAACGGCGGGGAATGAGATAGCGCTCGGCCGCGGAGGCGAGATCGTCCTTCTGGATGGTTTCGATCTCGACCGGCCAGCGGCGCACCTCCTCGATGGTCTCGCCGATGGCGAGCGCCGAGCCGTAGATGCGGGCGAGCGAGGATTGGCTGTCGGTGGAATAGATCGTCTCGGCCACGAGGCGCGTCTTGGCGCGTTCGATGGAATCCGCATCGAGCGCCTCGGCCGGAATGGTCTTGAGCACCTGATCGACGGCCTCTTCCAGCGCCTGGAGCGACACGCCTTCGGCCGGCACGGCATAGACGCAGAAGCGCGTATCCTCCATGGCGGAGGACATGTACCAGGCGCCGGCGTTCACGGCGATACCGCGCTCCATCACGAGCTTGCGGTAGAGATACGAGGTCGGCCCGCCGCCGATCACCTCGGCGAGAAGCTCGAGCGAGTAGCAGTCGCGCTGCGAGGCCGTGCGGCAGGACGGTACGAGGTAGAGCCGCTGCATGGTCGGCTGCTCGACCTTCGGATCGGCCACGGTGATGTGGCGCGCCGCCACGGGCTCGGGCTCGCGCGGACGCATCCGGACCGGACGCTTGCCCTGCGGGGCGATGCGGCCGTAGGTGGCGTCGGCCAGCCGGCGCACCTCGTCCTCGCTCACGTCGCCCGCCACGACCAGAATGCCGTTCTCGGGCGTGTAGAAGCGGCGATAATAGTCGAGCGCATGATCGCGGTTGAGCGTCTCGATCTCGTGCATCCAGCCGATGATCGGAATGCCGTAGGGGTGATGCACGAACAGGGAAGCCGCCATCGCTTCGGAGAGCTGCGCCGACGGATCGGTCTCGACGCGCATGCGGCGCTCTTCGAGCACCACGTCGCGCTCGGGCGCGATGACGGATTCCTCCAGGAGGAGGTTCGTCATGCGGTCGGCCTCGAACTCCATCATGGTCTTGAGGTTCTCGCGGGCGACGCGCTGGAAATAGGCCGTGTAGTCGAAGGACGTGAACGCATTCTCCTGACCGCCGAGGCCCGAGACCACCTTCGAGAACTCCCCGGCCGGGTGCTTCTCCGTGCCCTTGAACATCAGATGCTCGAGGAAATGCGCGATGCCCGACTGTCCGAGCGGATCATCGGCCGAACCGTTGCGGTACCAGATCATATGCGTGACCACAGGGACCCGGCGGTCCGGGATGACCACGACGTCGAGACCATTGTCGAGCGTGAAGGAGGACAGGTTCGGGCCACTGCCTTCCGTCCGCCCGAAGGAGGCGGCGTCAGCGCGAAGAAGGGGCTTTGAGGCGGTGTCCATGACGTTTCAACCTTGGCGACATCAATGCGTTTCGCAGGGTGGTTCCTACGGGATAGTCAAATTAGGAGGCTATGCAAGCGAAGCCGCTGATCTTTCCTGTGCGGCGCGAATTGTCCGGAAGTGTCGGAGCAGGCTTGGCTTTTGATGGCCCCATAACGGTTTCAGGCGAACGGATCGACCCGTTCGCCTGAAGGAAGGAAGGAGGAGACAATGCTTACTGCCTGCTCTGCTGCTGGCGGAGATAGGCCGACGGGCTGTCGGGATCGCCGGACACGATCGGATCGGCCGTGGCCTTGATGCGGCGGCCGCCCTGGGCCTTGAGCAGATCGCCCGGAGGATCGCTGAGATAGCGCCGGTCGAGGCCGTTGCCTTCGAGCTGCGGCTTGTCCTCCTTGGAGAAGGCGCGCAGCTCGTCGGGGCTCATGCGGGCGATATCGGCCTGCCGGCCGACCGGGTATTGCGGGCCGGCGGCCGCGGCGTTGGGATTGCGTCCGGCGCGCATCTCCTCGATGGAGAGACGCTTGCCTTCCGTGTTCTTGTAGAGTTCGGAACTGGTGTAGGGCATGCGGGCTTCGGCCGCGGCCTTGCGGCGGGCCGCCACGTCCGGATCCTTGGGCCAGTTGGCGTTGCGCGCCTCGGCACCGCTGCTCGCGACCGGGGCCGGCAGATCCATCTTGGGCGGAAGCACGAGCGGCGCGCGCTCGTTGTAGGTGATGGGGGCCTTCTCCTTGGGAATGATGCCGATGGCGCCGAGGATGCTCTTCACGGCCTCGCCTTCCTCGGCCGAAGCACCGGTGGCAGCGATCAGAAGCGCCAAGGCCCCCGCGCGGCCTATGATTTTCATTCCCTTCATGGCACCCACCATTCGTTTCTCATTGTGGCCGGAAGGCCTGATCGCTCATTCTGGCGAACATATGGCAAACGGCGCCACAAAATATCGTTATTTCGCCCGCCGCCCCTCCAGGACGAAGGAGTCATAAAGCAAACCAACCACCCCCGCAACGATGGCGGCATCGGCCACGTTGAACACGTACCAGGACCAGGTTCCCACATGGATCTGGATGAAATCGAACACGGCCCCGTAGGCCAGCCGGTCGATGACGTTCCCGATCGCCCCGCCGACGATCAGGCCGAGGGACGCGGCCAGAAGCTTGGCCGTGGTGCGCCGGATCCAGAACGACAGGCCGATGGCGGCCAGGATCGAGATGACGATCAGCCCCCAGCGGCCGATCTCCGAGTTCTGCTGGAACAGACCGTAGGAAATGCCCCGGTTCCACACCACGATCAGGTTGACGAAGGGAGCGAACGCGACCGGCTCCCTCACCGGCAGATCGTAGACGAAGAGGGTATAGAGCTTGGTGGCCTGATCGAGCACCAGGGTGAGCAGGGCCGCCGTGAAGCCCAGGACGGCGGCGGCCGACAGGCCCTTCTGGACCGCGCGGCCCCTGCCTCTTCCTTTCGAACTCCCGCCTTTCGAGCTCCCCGACCGGTTCGCGGGGCGCGGACGCGGCGAACCGGCCTGCGGGGTCATCCCCGCATCCGTCAGCGGCACGCCGGAATCGTCGGGCTTGCTCATTCCGCCGCCGCCTTCAGCTGGTCCCATTCGCGCAGGGCCGCCGCGTCGCGGGGCGTCACGTCCGGGTAATCGGGATCGGCCCCGACATCGGGCGTGACCTTCCAGGAGCGGGCGCATTTGCGGCCCTGGGCCAGGGCCGGCACGACCGCCACGCCCTTGACGTCCTCGAGGCGGAAGGCGTCGGCCGGGCCTTCGCCCTGCACCACCTGGATGCCCGACGTGATGCAGATCTCGGCGAGGTCCAGGCCTTGGACGGCCCGGAACAGGCTCTCGTCGGCGATGTGGACGACGGGCGCCGCCTCCAGGCTCGCGCCGATGCGCTTCTGCGCGCGCTCGATCTCCAGCGCGCCGGTGACGACGCGGCGGACGCGGCGGACCTTCGCCCAGCGTTCGGCGAGCGCCTCGTCGCGCCACTCGGCCGGCACCTGCGGGAAGGTTTCCAGATGCACCGATTCCGCCTGCGGATAGCGGGCGAGCCAGGACTCCTCCGCCGTGAAGGCGAGGATCGGGGCGATCCAGGCCGCGACGCAGCGGAAGGTCTGGTCGATCACCGTGAGGGCGCTCTTGCGCACCTTGCCGGAGATCGGATCGCAGTAGAGCGAGTCCTTGCGGATGTCGAAATAGAACGCCGACAGGTCCGTGGTCATGAACGAGGTCAGCAGCGCGACCACGCGCTTGTAGTCGTAGTTGCCATAGGCCTCGCGCACCTCGCCGCCGAGTTCGACCAGGCGGTGCAGCACGAAGCGCTCGAGATCGGGCATCTCGTCGAACGCGACCGTGTCGGCCTCGCGGAAATGCGCCAGCGAGCCCAGCATCCAGCGGATCGTGTTGCGCAGCTTGCGGTAGGTCTCGGCCGTCGTCTTGATGATCTCCGGACCGATGCGCTGATCGTCCCAGTAATCGACCGACGCGGTCCAGAGGCGCAGGATGTCGGCGCCGTATTCCTTGATGATGCTCTGCGGCGCGACCGTGTTGCCGAGCGACTTCGACATCTTACGGCCCTGCTCGTCGAGGGTGAAGCCGTGCGTGACGACGATGTCGTAGGGCGCGCGGCCGCGCGTGCCGCAGCTCTCGAGCAGCGAGGAGTGGAACCAGCCGCGGTGCTGGTCCGAGCCTTCGAGATACATGACCTGGTCGGGCCCGCCGTCCACCTTGCGCGTCACCTTCAAGTCCTCGCGCTTCTCGAGCGCGAAGGCGTGGGTGCAGCCGGAATCGAACCAGACGTCGAGGATGTCGTTGATCTTGTCGAAATCGCCGAGGTCGTAGCCGCCGGCCTTCAGGAAGCGCGATCCGTCATCGGCATACCAGGCATCCGCGCCCTCCTGCTCGAAGGCCTGCGCGATGGCGTCGTTGACGCGTTCGTCCTTGAGGATCTCGTTGGTGCCCTTCCGGACGAAGACCGCGATCGGCACACCCCAGGCGCGCTGGCGAGAGACCACCCAGTCGGGCCGGTTCTCGATCATGCCGGTGATGCGGTTCTCGCCGGTTTCGGGCACCCACTCGACGGTCTTGATGCCGTGCAGCGCGCGCTGGCGCAGGGTGTCGCCGTGAGCGTCGAGCGGCTTGTCCATCGAGATGAACCATTGCGGCGTGTTGCGGAAGATCAGCGGACCCTTCGAGCGCCAGGAATGCGGATACTGGTGCTTGAGGCGCCCGCGCGCGACGAGCGCCCCGACCTCGACGAGCTTCTTGATCACCGCCTCGTTGGCGCCGGCATCCTTGCCCTTGTCGTCGTAGATGCGCTCGCCGGCGAAGAACGGCACGTCGGGGAAATACGACGAGTCCGGCGAGACCGTGTGCGGCACTTCCCTCGTGCCGCAGGCGGCGAAGACGTCGCGGTGCTTCACGTAGGTGTTGTAATCGTCCGCGCCGTGGCCGGGCGCCGTGTGCACGAAGCCCGTGCCCGCGTCGTCGGTCACGTAGTCGGCCGGCAGGACCGGAACGCCGAAGTCCCAATAGCCATGCGCGCCCTCGAGCCCGCGGAACGGATGCGCGCAGCGCTCGATCATCACCGGGAGCACGTCCTTCACGCGCCTGTATTCGGCGACGCGCGCGGTGGCGAAGACATCGGCCGCGAGCTTGTCGGCGATGACGAGACGGTCGCCCACCTTGGCCCAGTTGTCGTCCGCCGCCTCCGTGACCTCGTAGAGGCCGTAGGCGATGGTGTCGCCATACGCGATGGCGCGGTTCGCCGGGATCGTCCAGGGGGTGGTCGTCCAGATGACCACGGACGCGCCGTCGAGATCGCCGTCCAGCGTGTTGGTGATCCTGAACTTCACCCAGATCGTCGTGGAGGTCTTCTCGTGGTACTCGACCTCGGCCTCGGCCAGCGCGGTCTTCTCCACGGACGACCACATGACCGGCTTGGAGCCGCGATAGAGCTGGTCGCTCACCGCGAACTTCATGATCTCGCGGGCGATCTGCACTTCCGCATCGTAACTCATGGTCTGGTAGGGGTTCGTCCAGTCGCCCTCGACCCCCAGGCGCTTGAACTCCTCGCGCTGCACGTCGATCCACTTCTCGGCGAAGGCCCGGCATTCGCGGCGGAACTCGACGATGTCCACGTCGTCCTTGTTCTTGCCCTTGGCTCGGTACTCCTCCTCGATCTTCCACTCGATCGGCAGGCCGTGGCAGTCCCACCCGGGCACGTAGTTGGAATCGAAGCCCAGCATGCCCTGGGAGCGGACCACCATGTCCTTGAGGATCTTGTTCAGCGCATGGCCGATATGGATGTTGCCGTTGGCGTAGGGCGGGCCGTCATGCAGCACGAAGCGCGGACGGCCCTTCTGGACCTCGCGCAGGCGCTCGTAGAGCCGGTTCTCGTTCCAGCGCTGGAGGAGCAGTGGCTCCCGTTGCGGCAGGCCGGCCCGCATGGGGAACTCGGTCTGCGGCAGGAAGAGGGTTTCGGAATAGTCGCGGGTGGCGCTTTCGGGCTTGTCGGTCATCGTGGTCAATCGGTCTTGTGTGGCCCGTAAAATGAGGCGGGCGCATCGGGCTTCTGTCGGAGGCGAACGGCTAGGATCCCGGACCTTCGCGGGTCATGCGAAAGCCGGGCCGATAATTCGCGCAGCCCCTATGCGGGCGGCCAGCGGAGCCTGGGAAGCCGTGGACATGACGAGCCTTTTAGCAGCGCCGGGCCGGATAATAAAGCGCAGACGCATGGGTTTGCCGAACGGCCGGACCACCGGCCCGGAACCATCGCCACGGTTCCGATTTGCCCCCGCGCGGGCCGAACGGGCCCGCTTCTCGAAGATGGAACCCTTCCCATGTCCCCGACCGGCTCGACCGGACCAAGACGGTGGTCCCGGCGCTGTCGCGCGGCCCGGAGAGCCTGGGTGAGGCCTTCTGTTCGCAGGCCCCGATCCGCTGCGGCATCCTCGCCCCCTGCCGGTCGAGGATGCCTCCGTCTTGTGGCCGGAGCAGACGAGTCCCTATATTCCGGTCGGTCGCATCACGGTTGAGCCTCAGGAGGCCTGGAGCGACGGCAAAGCGGCCGCGCCATCGACGAGGGCCTGTCCTTCGATCCGTGGCTCGGCCTTGCCGCCCACAGGCCCCTCGGTGCCGTCATGCGCCTGCGTCGGACGGCCTTCGAGGCCTCCGTCGCGTTCAGGGCGGCCCTGACGGGCATTCGATCGAGGAGCCGAAGACGCTGGACGCCATTCCGGTGTAAGGTTTCTCCAAGCTGATTGAGAGGAAGAACAATGGCTCACTCCCCCGTGGACGAGAAGCGGCGCTCGAAGGCCGGCTTCGACCTCACCCCACCCAGCCGCGAACAGCTGCACGCCCTGGTGGCGAACCTCGACGACGAGGAGCGCCGGGTCCTGCTGGAGCACGGCACCGAGCGGCCGTTCTGCGGCATCTTCAACGAGGCCAAGGAGAAGGGCACCTATTGCTGCCGCCTCTGCGGCCTGCCGCTGTTCAACGCGGGCACCAAGTTCGAATCCGGCACCGGCTGGCCGAGCTTCTTCGACCCGATCGACCGCGAGCACATCGCGTTCGTGCGGGACACGAGCTACGGCATGGTCCGCACCGAGATCCGTTGCGCCCGCTGCGAGGGGCATCTCGGCCACGTGTTCAACGACGGCCCGCCGCCGACCGGCGAGCGCTACTGCATGAACTCGGTGTCGATGCGCTTCGTGGCCGAAGGCGACCCGCTCCCGGACGAGCTGGGTCGAGGAGCCCCGGAGGGCGAAGCGGCGGGCTGACGCCCACCATGGGCGTCCCTCTTCAGGAAACGGGCCGGCAGGCGGAGGCGGACTTCTACGCCCGCCTGCCGGTCTTCGACCATTTCTCCCAATTGACCGATCCCGGGCTCTACATGCCCGTGCCGGACGATTGGGTGCTGGGCCTCAGCGACATCGTGCGCTCGACCGGCGCCATCGCGGCCGGGCGCTACAAGGAGGTCAACACGGCGGCCGCCTCCGTGATCGCGGCTGTGGCCAACAGGCTCGGCACGAGCGAATTCCCCTTCGTGTTCGGCGGCGACGGAGCAAGCTTCGCCCTGCCGGCCTCTCAATCCGGTCCCGCCCGCGAGGCGCTGGCCGCCGTGGCCGCCTGGGTGCGGGACGTCTTCGGCTTCGAGCTGCGCATCGCCATGGTTCCGGTTGCGGAGATCCGGGCCAAGGGCCACGACGTGCGGATCGCCCGCTTCGCGGCCTCCCCCGACGTGTCCTACGCCATGTTCTCCGGCGGCGGCCTCGCCTATGCCGAGCGGCGGATGAAGGACGGCGCCTTCGCGGTGCCTCCGGCGCCGCCCGGCACCCTGCCCGATCTGACCGGGCTGACCTGCCGCTTCGACGAGATCACCCCCCAGCGCGGCGTCATCCTGTCCCTGATCCTGCTGCCCGAGCCCACGGCGGGCCCGGACGCCTTCAACACCCTCGTCGGACAGGTCCTGTCCCTGGCCGAGGGCCAGGAGGCCGGCCGGCCTCTCCCCGAAAACGGACCGGCCCTGACCACGCCCTTCAGGGGCTTCGGCATCGAGGCGAAAACCGTCTCGCGGGACGGGGCGGGCCTTCTTACCTTAGGGAAATTGGCGGTGCGCCGCCTGATCTCGTTCCTGGTCTTCCGGTTCGGGCTCAATGTCGGCCGCTTCGATCCGGTCCGCTACCGGCGCCAGCTGGTCGAGAACACGGATTTCCGCAAGTTCGACGACGGCCTGCGCATGACCCTCGACTGCACCCCGGCGCTCGCCGACCGGCTCGAAGCCCTGCTCTCGGAGACGCGGCGGACGGGGATCGCCCGTTACGGCCTGCACCGGCAGGAGGCCGCCCTCATGACCTGCTTCGTGCCTTCGGCGACCCGCAGCGACCATATCCACTTCGTCGACGGTGCCATGGGCGGCTACGCCATGGCCGCACAGGGGCTCAAGCCTGCCGCGTGAAGCGGGATCGCGCCGGAAGGAACGAAACGAGGATCGGGAAGGCCGGGACAAGCCCGGCCATGACATGGTTGGTTCTTGGGACGCTTCGGTGAGCTGCGTCAGATCATCGTGAGCCTCCGGCACCGCGTCGAACGATCAGCCAATCATCGAGACCGTCCTGTCCGCGGCCAGCATCCGCTTCGCCTCGACGGAATCCCGATCCATCCGGGCGATCAGCGCCTCGATGCCGTCGAAGCGTTCCTCGCCTCGGATCCAGCCGACGAACTCAACGTCCAGGGTTTGCCCGTACAGATCCCCGGAAAAATCGAACAGGTGCACCTCGAGGAGCGGGGCGCCGTTGTCGAAGGTGGGCCTGCGGCCGAAGCTTGCGACGCCGTCGACCGGCCGGCCCGCCACGCTGGCCCTGACCGCGTAGATCCCGTGGCGGAGACGGCAATCGTCGGGAAGCCGCATGTTGGCGGTGGGGTAGCCGAGCTCCCGGCCGCGCTTGTCGCCGTGGCGCACCTGCGCCTGCACGAACCAGCGGTAGCCGAGAAGCCGGTTGGCTGTGGCGATGTCGCCCGCCTCCAGGGCCGCCCGGATGGCGCTGGAGGAGACCGGCTCCGCCCCCTCGACGATCGCGGGCGCGACCAGACAATCGAGCCCGCGCTCCCGGCACAGCTCCGCCATCCGGGCCGGATTGCCCTCGCGCCCGCGGCCGAAATGGAAATCGTGGCCGATCACCACGCCCGAGAGCCGGAGGTCCCGCGCCAGCAGATCGACGAAACCCGCCGCCGTCAGGGCCGCGAGGCCGCCGCTGAAGCGCCGCTGGAAGACCCCGTCGAGGCCCAGTCGCTCGAAGATCGCGAGCTTCACCGGCTCGGGCGTCAGGCGGAAGAGCGGCCTGTCGGGCTGGAAGAAGGTGCGCGGATGAGGCTCGAAGGTGACGACGGCGGACGGACGGCCGCTGGTCTGGGCCATCGTCAGGAGATGCCGGTGTCCCCGGTGCACGCCGTCGAAATTGCCGATGGCCGCTACGGCTCCCACGAGGCTCTCGGGCACGGGCTCGCCATCGCGGCAGATCGCGAACGGGATGGGCATCGGGAGAGAGACCTCGGAACTCATCGGGCGGATATGGGTGCGGGCGCGACCCTGTCGAAAACCGGCCTGCGGGTCAAGGGAGGCGCTTTCGATTCAACCCGGCGGGGTTCACGGACGATGGCCCACCCTCCGGCGTCATGGCCGGCCGGTCATCACCCGCCTCTCGCCGGCCATCCCGATGGGAAGGGCGCAACGCCTCACGGAAGCGGGATCACCGGGACAAGCCCGGTGATGACAGTCTCACGTCCTGTCGCGCTCTACCAGGACAGGACTTCCGTGAAGGCCGTCGGCCGGACCGGCTGACGGCCGACCCAGTCCTGCACATGGTCCGAGACGAGGCCTCCGTTGTGGAGGCCCAGTTCCTCGGCGTGGATGCCGCGGGCGATCATGAGCGAGTCGATGCCGTAACCCGCCGCGCCCGCGATGTCCGTGCGGATCGCGTCGCCGACGGCGAGCACCTTCTCCTTCGGGATGGAACGTCCGGCGATTTCCGCCCCGACAGCGAGCGCCCGGTCGTAGACGGGACCATGCGGCTTGCCCGCATAGAAGACCTCGCCGCCCATCTCCTCGTAGGCGAGCGCGATCGTTCCCGCGCAGGGCAGGATCATGCTGCCGCGCTCCACGATGAGGTCCGGATTGGCGCAGACCATGAGCAGCTGCCGGCGCCGCATGGCCTCGAGCTGCGGCCGGTAGTCCTCGACCGTCTCCTCCTCGTCGTTGTCGAAGCCCGAGCAGACCACGTAATCGGCCTCGTCGATGGAGCCGAAGCGCACGTCGAGCCCGCCGTAGATCGGCATGTCCCGGGGCGGCCCGATATGGTGGACGATCCTGTCGATGCGCTCCGCGATGGCGAGCCGCGTCAGGTCTCCGGAGGTGACGATGGCGTCATAGGCCGTGCGGGGCACGCCGAAGCCGTCGAGCTGCATTCCGACGGAGGCCCCGGGCCGGGGCGCGTTGGACACGAGGACGACCCGTCCGCCGTTGGCGCGGAACCGGGTGAGCGCATCGCTGGCCGCCTCGTAGGCCTTGACCCCGTTGTGGAGCACGCCCCAGACGTCGCACAGGACGAGATCGTAGTTGTCGGCGAGAGGCTGCAGGCCCTCGACGTGGACGGGACGGGACGGAGCGGTCATGAGGTCTCCCTGGCACATCGTGCGGACCCGGAGGGCCGCTGACGCGGCCCTCACGGTCCGCGCCGAACGATGTGCACTTCGATAATCGGCATCGCTCCTGACAGTGGAATGCGCTGTCAGGAGCGATGCTTGTGCTCTGAGACCGGGCGGGTAGGCCCTTGCGCCGCTCAAGTCAACCGGTGCGCCGCAGAAGGGCCGGCGCAGGCTCCAGGCCGAAGGGTTGCGGGGCCGCCTGGTCGCCGGCGATCTCCGGCTTGATCGGACGCGGGGCCGCGAAGGCGAAGCCCTGCCCCAGCGGCACGCCGAGATCGCAGAGGACCGGAACCATCCCGTCCTGGTCGACCCGCTCGGCGATGAGCCGGATGCCCTGGCGGCGCAGGGCCGGGGCGAAGTCGCGCACGTCCAGCTCCGGCCCGGCATAGCGGCCGTCCGTCTGCTCGGCCGCCTTGATCATGAGATCGGCCGGCAGCTTCATGAAGCGGATGCCGAGGTCGCCCAGGGCCACGGGATCGAACCGCAGGTCGGCGGCGCGGTCGAGGGAGAACGGAACGCCCCGCTCGCGCAGGGCGGAGAGCGCAGCCCTGTGATCGGCGTCGAGGTGGCGCCAGCTGTGCTGGGGCAGTTCCAGGACGATCTTGCCGAGCAGGTCCGGGCTGGCGTCGACGAGCCCCGCGAGCGACCACAGGAAGCCCGGCTCGGCGACCGCATGGGCGGTCAGGTTCACGCTCACGATGGCTTCGCTGCCGCGGGCGACGAGATGGCGCGCGACCGCCATGGCACGCATCAGGACCCGGCGGTCGAAATCCGCCGCGCGTCCGGAGGCTTCGAGGATCGGCAGGAAGTCCGCCGGCCCGAGGAGCGTTCCATCGGCCAGGCGCAGCCGCGCCAGCGCCTCGTAGAAGCGGATCTTGAGCTGCGGCAGAGACACGACCGGCTGCAGGTGCAGCTCGATCCGGTCGGCCTCGAAGGCCTGGGCCACCAGCCTCATCCGGCCGACCTCTTCGGTCGACGGGCTGCGCATCGACGGCAGCAGGGACGGTTCGGGGAAGCGGACCCCCTGGGGGCGGGCCTGCGGCGGCGGCTCCATCGCGGGGTCGGCCGACCGGGCCAGTTCGCGCAGAACGGCCGCCGGGCCGACCGCCGGCCCCGGCGAACGCAGGACCAGCGGCGCAGGCGGAACCTGTCCGTCCGCCGGAGCGCCCGCGAATCGCATCGCCAGCGCCTGCCGCTCCGCTTCGGCCTGCCACCACAGGACGACGAGACCGAAGAAGACGGTCATGACCAGAAAGCCGAAAACCGGCAGGACGAGCCCCGCCTCCATCGGCATGGTGGCCGAGGCGGCAGCCGTCAGGATGGCCGGCGCGAAGGCGAGCAGCGCCGCCTTCCTGTCCCGCAGGACTGAAGTGTTTTTCTTGTTCGTCACCATGGGTGCCCCCGCTCCCCTGGCTCGGCGAATATGCGCGAATCAGTGTGTTAACAGACAATGAATCAGCGCGATTCGCGGGGCAAGTTTCGCATTCCCGCAATGGACATTTTTACGCATTCCGGCGTTGCCCGCCCATGATGTCGGCCATCCCGTCAGGGCCGATGAAAGGACCGATCCGATGGAAGAACCGCGCAAGGACCTGCTCATGCAGGTGGATGGAATGACCTGCCAGGGATGCGTCAATTCGGTCACCCGGGCGATCCAGCGCCTCGATCCCGGGGCGAGGGTCGACGTGGACCTCGATCACGGCCGCGTGCATGTCACCACCACGGCGCAGAGCGTCGAGGTGGCGCGCGCCCTCGACGCCGCCGGCTACGAAGCCCGCGCCATGACGGGCTGAGCCGAGGGCTGCGCCAGGCTCATGGCTCCGCCCAAAGTTCTTTTTGCGGCGCCCCGAAACGGCTGCTAGGTTCCCGGCCAGCCAGACACCATCGGGGACCATGATGACCGCACAGACCTCCAGAGCCGCCAACGACCTCGTCGCACCCAACGACCTGGATGCCTGGTGGCTTCCGTTCACGGCCAACCGCTCCTTCAAGCAGCGCCCCCGGATGATCGCCCGCGCCAAGGGCATGTACTACTACACTCCGGACGGCCGGGAGGTGATCGACGGCGCCGCCGGCCTCTGGTGCTGCAATGCCGGCCATAACCGCGACGAGATCACGGCGGCCATCCAGGCCCAGGCGCAGGAACTCGACTATTCGCCCGCCTTCCAGTTCGGCCATGCGGGCGGCTTCGCCCTCGCGTCGCGCCTCGCCCAGCTCGCGCCGGGCGATCTCAACCACGTGTTCTTCTGCAACTCGGGCTCCGAGGCGGTCGACACGGCGCTCAAGGTGGCCCTCGCCTACTGGAACGTGAAGGGCCAGGGCAGCAAGACGCGCCTCATCGGGCGCGAGCGCGGCTATCACGGCGTCGGGTTCGGCGGCATCTCGGTCGGCGGCATCGTCAAGAACCGCCAGTTCTTCGGCAGCCTGCTGGCGGGCGTCGACCATCTGCCGCACACCTACAACCGGGCCGAGCAGGCCTTCTCCCGGGGCGAGCCGGAATGGGGCGCGCATCTCGCCGACGAGCTGGAGCGCATCGTGGCCCTCCACGACGCCTCGACCATCGCGGCCGTGATCGTCGAGCCGATGGCCGGCTCCACGGGCGTCCTGCCGCCGCCGAAGGGCTATCTCAAGCGCCTGCGCGAGATCTGCGACAAGCACGGCATCCTGCTCATCTTCGACGAGGTGATCTCGGGCTTCGGCCGCCTCGGCACGGCCTTCGCGGCCGAGCGCTACGGCGTGGTGCCCGACATGATCACCTTCGCCAAGGGGGTGAATTCGGGCACGGTGCCCATGGGCGGCGTGCTGGTGCGCGAGGGCCTGTACAACACCTTCATGAACGGCCCCGACCACATGATCGAGCTGTTTCACGGCTACACCTATTCGGGCCATCCGCTCGCCTGCGCGGCGGCCCTCGCCACCCAGGACATCTACCGGGACGAGAAGCTGTTCGAGCGCGCCAAGGCGCTGGAGCCGGTCTGGGCCGATGCGATCCATTCCCTGAAGGACCTGCCGAACGTGCTCGACATCCGCACCATCGGCCTCGTGGGCGCCATCGACCTCGCATCCCGGCCGGACGCTGTCGGAAGGCGCGCCTTCGAGGCCATGGACCGGGGCTTCCAGGAATACGGCCTGATGATGCGCATCACGGGCGACACCATCGCCCTCTCCCCGCCCCTCATCATCACCGAGGAGCAGATCGGCGAGATCGTCGACAAGCTGACCAAGGTGATCAAGGCGGTCGCCTGATCCCGGTCGACTCAAGGCCGGCCCCATGCCGGCCATGAGCGTTTGCGTTCTTCCCCGCCGGGCGCTCAATCGACCCGTCATGGCCACCCTCCCCACGTCATGGCCGGCCTTGTGCCGGCCATCCCGATACGGAGAAGCGCGGCGCCTCAGACAATCGAGATCACCGGGACGAGCCTGGTGATGACGGGGAGGGTGGTATGAGGCGGTGATGACACCCCTCCGCACGTCATGGCCGGGCTTGTCCCGGCCATCCCGATGAAGACAAGCGCTGAGCCTCACCGCATCGAGATCACCGGGACAAGCCCGGTGATGACAGGGACCAGGCGGCTCGCCACGGAAAGGCATGGCATCTCGAAGCAGCGCGATGCGCCACGCGGGCCCCGCCGTGACCGCCGCCCCTGCCGGCCCGGCAAGAACCCTTGCCCGGCCTCGCTCCAGGGAGTAGTGACCGCAGCACGCTCTTTCCAATCCAACGGCTGCTGTAAGAAACCATGTCCAAGGCCGACAAGATCAAGGCCCGCGCCCCGCGCGGCTTTGCCGATCGCACCCCTGCCGATCTTTCCGCCACCGAGCGCATGCTCGCGGCGATCCGCGAGTCCTACGAGCTCTACGGCTTCGAGGGCGTCGAGACGCCTTTCGTCGAGTACACCGACGCTCTCGGCAAGTTCCTGCCGGATCAGGACCGACCCAACGAGGGCGTGTTCTCGTTCCAGGACGACGACGAGCAGTGGCTGTCCCTGCGCTACGATCTGACCGCGCCGCTGGCCCGCTACGTGGCGGAGAATTTCGACGCCCTGCCCAAGCCCTATCGCAGCTACCGGGTCGGCTGGGTGTTCCGCAACGAGAAGCCGGGTCCCGGGCGCTTCCGCCAGTTCATGCAGTTCGACGCCGACACGGTCGGGGCCGCCTCCGTGGCGGCCGATGCCGAGATCTGCATGATGGCCGCCGACACCATGGAGAAGCTTGGTCTCAAGCGCGGCGACTTCATCATCAAGATCAACAACCGCAAGGTGCTCGACGGCGTGCTCGAGGCCATCGGCCTCGGCGGCGAGGACAAGGCGGGCCAGCGCCTGACGGTGCTGCGCACCATCGACAAGCTCGACCGCCTCGGCCCGGAGGGCGTCGGCCAGCTCCTCGGCGCCGGCCGCAAGGACGAGAGCGGCGACTTCACGAAGGGCGCGGGCCTCGATCCCGACGCCATCGCCCGTGTGCTCGCCTTCACGGACGCCAAGGGCGCCGACAACGCGGCGACGGTCGAGAACCTGCGCCGGGTGGTCGGCACATCGGACCGCGGCCTCGAAGGCGCGACCGAACTGGCGGAGATCGCCGCTCTGGTCGCCTCGTCCGGCTACGAGGACCGGGTGACGATCGACCCCTCCGTGGTGCGCGGCCTCGAATACTATACGGGACCCGTCTACGAGGCGGAACTGACGTTCCAGGTCCAGGACGAGGACGGGCGCCCCGTGCGCTTCGGCTCGGTGGGCGGCGGCGGGCGCTATGATGGCCTCGTGGGCCGCTTCCGCTCCGAGCCGGTGCCGGCGACCGGCTTCTCCATCGGGGTCTCCCGCCTGCTCTCGGCCCTGCAGATGGTGAAGAGCCCCATCGTGTCCGGGGCCGAGAAGCCGGGACCCGTCGTGGTGCTCGTCATGGACCGGGACCAGATCGCCGCCTACCAGCGCATGGTCTCGACCCTGCGCCAGGCGGGCGTCCGGGCCGAGCTCTATCTCGGCTCCTCGGGCATGAAGGCGCAGATGAAATATGCCGACCGGCGCCACAGCCCCTGCGTGGTGATCCAGGGCTCCAACGAGCGCGAGCGCGGCGAGGTCGAGATCAAGGACCTCATCGAAGGCGCCAAGGCGGCCCAGGCGATCGCGTCGAACGAGGAGTGGAAGGCAGCCCGTCCGGCCCAGTTCTCCGTGCCCGAGGCGGATCTCGTCAGGGCGGTGCGCGAGGTTCTCGACCGCCATTTCGGATAAGCTTGGCCTTTCGGGAACCCCTGTGGTTTCATAGGGGTTGTCTCCCAAGCTTGACCATCAGGAGATGAAGATGCCGAAGGACAAGGACAAGAAAAGCACTGCGAAATCGAAGAAGGGATCCGGCAAAGGCGCCGGCACCAAACTGGCGAAGACGGCCAAGAAATCCGGCCTCATGGACCTGATCAACACGGATCTCGGCCGCGAGATTCTCGCCGACGCGCTCATCGCGGCCGCCGGCGCCGCGGCCGCCGCCCTGACCAGGACCCGGACCGCCAAGAAGGCCGGAGCTGCCGCGGTGAATGCCGGCGCGCAGGGCGCCGACCTGACCCAGACGGCGGCAGGCGCCGTCGCCGGCGTGGTCACGGAGGCCGCCCGCCACTTCCTGCCCGCCAGCCTCGTCGGAGAGGAAGGCGACAAGCAGGAGCCCAAGAAGGTCAAGTACGTCCAGCGCTCCAGCGGCACCAGCAGGAGCCGGACCACCAGGGCGAAGACCGACCCCGCCGACAAGCAGTAAGCCCCGGACCGTCGCGCCGTCTCCTCCCTCATGGCCGGCCCGGCGCATCGTGCGGACCCAGCGGGCCGCGCTCAACGATGCGCCAGCCAGGCCGTGGAGCATCGAATCCGATCCCAAAAGTGGGTCCACTTTTGGGTCCGATGCTCCAGCGCCGGCCATCCCGCCTGTCCGAGCGCGGGGTTATTGCGATCGGCACCGCAGGAACAGGCCCGGCGAGGGCGCGCAGGGACGGATCCCCCTCCGCAGCCGATGCCGGATCCTCGCCCAGGCATTCACCCTTCCCGTCGAAAACAATCGCCTTCCCGGCCCGGCATTGCTAGAGAGCATGCCGATACAAGGATTGGGCAAGACCAGTGACGGAGACGGATGCCATTGTCGCGCTGACCGCGCTCTTCGAGCGCGAGGGCTATGCGCGGATCGAGCCCCCGGTGCTGCAGCCGGCGGACGTGTTCATCGACCTGTCCGGCGAGGATATCCGGCGCCGCATGTTCGTGACGCAGGACGCCTCCGGGGCGGAGCTGTGCCTGCGGCCCGAATATACGATCCCGGTTTGTCTTCAGCATCTCTTCCACCATGGCGCCCAGCCTTCCGGCTATTCCTATGGCGGGCCCGTCTTCCGGATGCGCCCGGGCGAGAGCGGCGAGTTCCTGCAGGCGGGGCTCGAGTCCATCGGCCGGCCGGATGTCTCGGCCGTCGACGCGGAGATCCTCGCCCTGGCCCTGGACGGGCTCAGGCAGTTCGGCGGCCCCGCCCCGATCGTCAAGCTCGGCGACATGGGGCTTCTCCATGCGCTGATCGATGCCCTGGGCGTGGCGCCGGCCGCCAAGCGCCGGGTGATCCGCGCCATCGTGTCGGGCCAGGGGCTGGCGAGCCTCGGTGAGCCCGACGGATCGGGCGCTCAGGAGCATGCGGGCCTGCTCGCGGCCATCGAGGGGCAGGCTCCCCAGGCGGCCAAGGCCTTCGTGGAGGACATCCTGTCGATTGCCGGCATCGCCCGTGTCGGCGGACGCAGCGCGGGCGAGATCGCCGAACGCTTCCTGGCGCGCGCGGCGAACCGGACCGGCCTGGCCGAGGAGGCGCGGCAGATCCTGGAGCGCTACCTCACCGTTGCGGGCGATCCGGACCATGCGGCCCACGCGGTCCGGAGCCTCGCCAGGGAGGCCGGCCTCGACCTCAACGGCGCGCTCGCGACCTTCGAGGAGCGCACCGGCTTCATGGCCGCGCGGGGGCTCGACGTGAGCGCCTTCTCGTTCTCCGCGACCTTCGCGCGCAATCTCGATTACTACACGGGGTTCATCTTCGAAGTGCAGGACCCGCGCCGCGGCGACGGCAAGCCCGTGGTGGGCGGCGGCCGCTACGACCGCCTGCTCGAACATCTGGGAGCCGAAGCCCCGATCCCGGCGGTGGGCTGCTCGTTCTGGCTCGACCGTATCGTGGGAACACCCTGATGACCGATTCCCCTCTCATCCTGGCCGTCCCGTCCAAGGGACGCCTGCAGGAGAACGCCGCCGCGTTCTTCGCCCGCGCCGGCCTCGTCTTCACCCAGTCCCGCGGGGCGCGCGACTACCGCGGCACGCTCGCGGGCGTTCCGGACGTCGAGGTCGCGTTCCTGTCGGCGTCCGAGATCGTGAGCCAGCTCGCCAGCGGCACCGCCCATCTCGGCATCACCGGCGAGGACCTGATCCGCGAGCAGGTCGCCGACGCGGACGAGGCCGTCGAACTGCTCACCCCGCTGGGCTTCGGCCATGCCAACGTGGTCGTCGCCGTGCCGCAGGCCTGGATCGACGTGCGCACCATGGCCGACCTCGACGAGGTGGCGGCCGATCTTCGCGCCCGCCACGGCTACAAGATGCGGGTGGCGACCAAGTACGTGAACCTCACCCGCCGCTTCTTCGCCGAGAAGGGCGTGGCGGATTACCGGATCGTCGAGAGCCTCGGCGCCACCGAGGGCGCCCCGGGCGCGGGCTCCGCGGAGCTGATCGTCGACATCACCACGACAGGCGCGACGCTGGCCGCCAACGCCCTCAAGATCCTGGACGACGGGGTGATGCTGCGCTCCGAGGCCAATCTGGTGGCCTCGGCCCGCGCCCCCTGGACGGACCGGGCGCGGATTGCGGCCACGGCCGTTCTGACGCGCATCGCCGCCGAGGAAGAGGCCAGAACGAGCCGCGAGGTGCGGGCGGCCCTCGACCCGGCCCGGGGCGCGGCACTCGTGGCGCTGGCCAGGGATCACGGCGCATCCCTCCCCTATGGCAACGCACTCGGCCGCGAGGTCGTGCTGCATTGCCGGGCCGCGACGGTGTTCGAGATCGTGGCGGCCCTCCAGGGCATCGGCGCCCAGGACATCTCGGTCCGGGCGTTCGACTACCTGTTCCGTCCGACCAACGCCCTCACCGAGCGCCTCCTGCGGCGAATTGGCTGAAGCATGTTTCCTCACGGATGGATAGGACAACATCACCTTGGGCGTTGCCTCGGGGCTCGAGGCCACTTATGGTCCAGGCGTTTTTTGCGTGAAGAGGTTCCGATGAACGCACTTCGACTTGCGACATTTGTGGTGGCTCTCGCCGCCGTCTCGGGAGCTCATGCCCAGTCGGCAGCGACGACCCTCGGCCGGCCGGTCGGCCCGACGCGCCAGGTGGATCCGAAGGTGCCGCAGCCGGGAGACGGCGGCAAGATCTTCCCCCTGAACTCCTCCTGGGTGGCCGTGAGCCTGAACGGCAAGCCGTTCACCGGAGACCGTCCGAGCTTCAAGCTCGACGATCAGCTTCGGGCGACGGGCTTCGGCGGCTGCAACACCTATGCCACGGCGGCCTATCCCCTGCGCGAGCAGGGTCTCGCGGTCGGCCCCTTCGCCCTGACGAAGAAGAGCTGCGACAAGGCCGCCATGGCCATCGAGCAGGCCTTCCTCGTGGCGCTCCGCTCCTCGGGCAAGTGGGATATCCAGGGCCGCAACCTGATCATCCAGACCCAGAACGGCGGACGGCTGATCCTGGAGCGGTCTCTTTAGCCTGCTCTCGGGTTTGAACGACAACGGCCGGCGCGAGCCGGCCGTTGTCGTTTCTGGACCCGGCGGACGGCCGCGGAGTGTCATCCACCCCGTCATGGACGGGGCAAGGCCGGCGACGCCATGGGGATGGCTGAAAGCCTCTCCTATTCCGCGGGCTCGGCCTGGCGCAGATCGACCGGGGTCGAGAGGCCGCCATCGGTCTTCTTCATGTCGATCCGACGGTCGTGGTAGGCCGCGAGCGTCGAGCGATGGCCGATGGACACCACCGTCGTGTTCGGCAACTCGTCCTTGATGATCCGATAGATCTCGCCCTCCGTGGGTTCGTCGAGCGCGGCGGTCGCCTCGTCGAGGAAGAGCCAGTCGGGCTTGGCGAGAAGCGCCCGGGCGACGGCGAGGCGCTGCTGCTCGCCGAGGGACAGGGTTTGAGCCCAGTTGCGGTCGTCGTCGAGCCGCTCGGCGATCTGCGGCAGCCGGGCCGAGCGCAGGGCCTCGGCGATCTGGACGTCGTCGTAGGATTCCGCCCGGCCGGGATAAGTCACCGCCTCGCGCAGGGTCCCGATGGGGATGTAGGGCCGCTGCGGCAGGAGCATCATGGTCTGTCCCTCGGGGACCAGCACCTGCCCCTCGCCGAAGGGCCAGATGCCCGCAATGGCGCGGAACAGGGTGGACTTGCCGGAGCCGGACGGCCCGGTCATCAGGGTGCGTTCGCCCGGGTGGAAGGCCAGCCCGTCCGTATGCATGAGAGCGCTGCCGTCGGGCAGACGCACGTCCAGGTCCTCCAGGCGCAGGTCCCGCCCGGGCGCTTCGGTGACGGCCAGCTTGCTCTCGCCCCCGACGCGCTGGGCCGAGGCGATCGCGCCCTCGAAGGTGGTGAGACGGTCGAGCACGGCCTTGTAGTCGGCGAGCGTGGTATAGATCGTGATGAAATAGGTCAGCGCCGATTCCACCCGCGAGAACGCCCCGACCACCTGCTGCATCTGGCCGAGGGAGATCTTGCCGATGAAGTAATACGGCGCGGTCAGGATGTAGGGCACCACCACGTTGGCCTGGAAATAGGCCGACGTGAAGGTGTTCAGCTTGATGAGGCGGAACACGATCCGCATGTAGTTGTCGACGATCTGACCGAACCGCCGGCCGAGGCCTTCCCGCTCGGCCGTCTCGCCGGACAGAAGGGCGACCTGCTCCGTGTATTCGCGCAGGCGCGCCAGGGAGAAGCGGTAATTCGCCTCCACGCGCTCCTGTTCGAAGTTGAGCGCGATCAGCGGCCGGCCGATGAGGTGAGTCACCCAGGTGCCGAGGATGGCGTAGGCCGCGCAGACCCAGACGAGCAGACCCGGCACTTCCACGCTCGTCCCCGGGAAGGTGAAGCCGGCCGAGATGGTCCAGAGGATCGCCACGAACGACACCAGGGTCGCGGCCTGATTCATCAGGCCGACGGACAGGGAATAGGTGCTCTCGACGAACTTGCGCAGATCCTCCGAGATGCGCTGGTCCGGGTTGTCCGCGCCGCGGCCCATGATCTGCATCCGGTAATGCGTTCCGTCGCCGAGCCACTCGCGAAGGTAATAGGTGTTGAGGAAGGCGCGCCAGCGGATGGAGAGCACGTTCTGCAGCAGCACCTCGGTCAGGGCCATGGCCACGAACACGGCCGCCAGCGGCGTGAAGATGACGAAGAGCTGATACCAGAAGGCTGCCGCGTCCTTGGCCTCGAGCGCGTTGAACATGTCGCGCGAGAAGAAGCTGAGGCGGACGTTCAGCGCGACCTGGGCGAGGTTGATGGCGATGAGGATCCCGATCATCGCGATGCCGATGGTGCCCTCCCGCGCCCGCACGAGGCCGAGGAAGGGGATGCGGATCACGCTGTCCGCCTGCGAGTCGAGATAAAGGTCGGTGATGCGGCAGATGGTGCGCACGACCGGGACGTAGGACAGCCCGTAGATGATCGCCCCGAAGGCCGTCGCGCCCAGCGCCGCAGAGGGCGGCGGCACGTACCCGGTGTAATCGCCCGTGATCAACCCCGTGGCGGCGCCGACGACCAGCGCCACCAGCACCAGATGGGTCGCCGCGATCATCACGACGAAGATCTTCAGGAAGGTCGGGATGGTCCGGCCTGCGAACACGATCCCGGCCAGGAGGAGGCTCGAGAGGGGCAGGTAGAACGGAACTTCGGCCGCCCCGGACAGGGACGCCAGAAGAACGGCCAAACCTACGAGTGCCAGCGCAACGCTCGCCTTGATCATACACATCTCCTGCCGAGATCCCGTTCCCGGCTCCGTGGACATCTCGGAAGCCGGATCAATCGTGCTTGTGGCGAAAGAAAGGAGGAACTTCGCTCCTCCCCATGCGATAGCAGCCTTGTGAGAAGTGCAACAGGCACATAAATGGCCAATTGCGTTCGGCAAAACAGATTGTCCTGTTTAACGAACGAAACAATTGACTTAGAGAACGGGATGTTTCATGTGTCATTTCGACATCCCCGACGTCACTGCAAAGGCGACTTCATGAACGCCCCTCTCGGCTATCTCGGCGGCCAGACTGCCCAGCGCCTGATCCCGGCGGAGCCCATCGTGCGCCTGGAGAAGGTGTCCAAGACGTTTCCCGGACGGGACGGCCAGCCCGTCACGGCCCTTCGCGAGATCAACCTCGCCGTCCCCCAGGGTTCGATCCTGGGCGTCATCGGCCGTTCGGGCGCCGGCAAGTCGACCCTGATCCGCCTGGTGAACGGGCTCGAGAAGCCCTCCTCCGGCAAGGTGATCGTCGACGGCGCCGACATCGCGGCCCTGCCGGAAGCCGCGCTTCGTCATGCCCGCCGCTCGATCGGCATGATCTTTCAGCACTTCAACCTGCTCTCCTCGCGCACGGCGGCCCAGAACATCGCCCTGCCTCTCGAGGTGGCCGGCTACGACAAGGCCGAGATCGGGACCCGCGTGGAGGAGCTTCTGGCCCTCGTCGGCCTCTCGGATAAGCGCAACCGCTATCCGTCCGAACTCTCGGGGGGCCAGAAGCAGCGCGTCGGCATCGCCCGCGCGCTCGCCACCAAGCCCAAGGTTCTCCTGTCGGACGAGGCGACCTCGGCTCTGGACCCGGAAACCACCCGGTCGATCCTCGACCTGCTCGGCCGGATCAACGACGAACTCGGCCTGACCATCCTGCTCATCACCCACGAGATGGCGGTGATCCGCAACATCGCCCGCGAGGTCGCGGTGATCGAGGGCGGACGCATCGTCGAGCAGGGCGACGTGTTCGACGTCTTCACCCGGCCGCAGCACGAGGTGACCCGCTCGTTCCTCGCCGACGAATCCGGCCGCGCCCTGCCGCCCTACGTGCAAAGCAGGCTCACGGCCGAGGCGGCGCCCGGAAGCCAGGCGGTCGTGCGCATCGGCTTCCGCGGCCCCCACGCGACGGACCCCGTCCTTGCGCGGCTTGCGCGCGATCTCAGCATCGAGACCAACATCCTGTCGGGCTCGGTGGACGAGATCGCAGGACGCCCGTTCGGCACCCTCGTGGTCGGCGTGCCCGAGCAATCGCTGGCCACCACCCTCGACTTTCTGAACAAGCACGGTCTCGACACGGAGGTCCTCGGCCATGTCGCCTGAGATGATCCGCCTCATCGCCAATTCCACGGGCGAAACCCTCTACATGGTCGCCGTCTCGGCGCTCATCGCCACGCTCTTCGGCCTGCCGCTCGGCGTGTTCCTCGCCACGTCCGGCAAGGGCGAATTGTTCGCAGCCCCCTGGGTCAACCGGGTGCTCGGCGTCATCGTCAACGCCACGCGCTCGACCCCCTTCATCATCCTCGTCGTGGCGATCATCCCGTTCACGCGCCTGATCGCCGGCACCTCCATCGGCACGAACGCCGCCATCGTGCCGCTGACGATCGCCGCCACCCCCTTCATCGCGCGCCTCATCGAAGGCGCGATCCGTGAAGTGGACCAGGGCCTGATCGAGGCCGCGCGCGCCTTCGGCGCGAGCCCGCTCCAGATCGTGCGCAAGGTGCTGATCCCCGAGGCCCTGCCCGGCATCGTTCTCGGCCTGACGCTCGCCGTCGTGTCGCTGCTGGGCTTCTCGGCCATGGTCGGCGCGGTCGGCGGCGGCGGCCTGGGGGATCTCGGCATCCGCTACGGCTATCAGCGCTTCATGCCGGAGATGATGCTCGCGGTCGTGGTCGTGCTCATCGTGCTGGTCCAGGCGGTGCAGAGCATCGGCGACCGCCTCGCGCGCCACCTCAACAAGCGAATCCGCCACGCCTGATCATCGAACACAACATCGCACAAGGAGTCACCCGATGTCCCTGAAGAAGCTGGGCCTCGCCGCCCTTCTCTCGATTGCCGCCCTGCCGGCCCTGGCCCAGACCCAGACGATCCGCATCGGCGCCACGCCCGGCCCGCACGCGCAGATCCTCGAAGCCGTGAAGCCTATCGCGGCCAAGAAGGGCCTCGACCTCAAGATCGTCGAGTTCTCCGACTACGTGGTGCCCAACACGGCGCTCGCCGGCGGCGACATCGAGGCGAATTCGTTCCAGAACCAGCCCTATCTCGACAACCAGGTGGCCGACCGCGGCTTCAAGATCGAAAGCGTCGCGCTCACCGTGAACTTCCCGATCGGCATCTACTCCAAGAAGCACAAGAGCCTCGACGCCCTGCCGAACGGCGCGACGATCTCGATCCCGAACGATCCGACCAATGGCGGCCGGGCGCTTCTGCTGCTGCAGGACAAGGGTCTGATCAAGCTGAAGGACAATGTCGGCTTCAAGCCGACGCCCATCGACGTCACCGACAACCCGAAGAAGATCAAGTTCGTCGAGATCGAAGCCGCCCAGGGACCGCGCGTCCTCGAGGACGTGGATGCGTCCGTCATCAACACCAATTATGCGACCGCGGGCGGCCTCGATCCGGTGAAGGATCCCATCGCCCGCGAGAACCCGAAGGGCCCCTACGTGAACCTCATCGCCGTGCGCAGTGAAGACAAGGACAAGCCCTGGGTGAAGGCTCTCGTCGAGAGCTACCACACGCCCGAGGTGAAGCAGTTCATCGAGGAGAAGTTCAAGGGCTCGGTTCTGACGAGCTGGTAGGCCTCGTCTTGGACGACGCGCCATGAAGCCGGCCCTCCGGGCCGGCTTTTTCGTGCGCTATTTCTGCCGCGGCTCCTTCAGGTTCCCGCCGGCGGCGACGAGCTTTCCGTCCCGCTTCGCCTTGACGGCCTCGAGCAGGGTCCAGGCGGCGTTGCGCACCTCGTCCTGAACGGCCTGATCCCGGTCGAGCTCCTCATGGCTGGTGGCGTAAGGCTTCCAGTAGCCGATATAGCGCTCGAACTCCGCGGCCGCGCCCGCGGGCTCCAGGTCCATGGCGTGCAGCCAGTCGGAGAGACTGCGGCGGACGCTCCCCGCCCCTTCGGCATCGCCGTGGACGATGACGGAGAACTGCCTGCCGGCCAGGTGCTTGGGATAGTCCCAGCCCTTCAGCTCGAGCCCCTTGGCGATGTCCGTCTTCTTGCCCTGGGTCGAGGTCGGGTCCGGATTGCCGCCATCGGCGCAGACGAGCCGGTCCATCATCAGCTTCAAGGGCGACGAGACCTGATACCAGTTGACCGGCGTGATGATCATCACTCCATGCGCCTCGACCCATTTGGGATAGATCTCGTTCATCCAGTCGTGCGTCTGACCGAGGGAGTAGTTGGGATAGCAGGAGCAGGGCCAGTGGCACAAAGCGGCCGCCGTCGAGAAACAGGCCTTGCAGGGATCGATGTGACGGCCGTACTCGGCGGTGAGGCGGCTCAGTTCGAGCACCTCGACCTCCGTGTTGCCGGCACTGGCCAGGACCTGATGGGCGATCTCCACGAGACGGTAGCTCTTGGACATCTCGCCGGGACAGGTGTGCTCGCTGCGCGACGACGCCGAGATGAGAAGGAAGCGGGCCGGACCGGCCTTGTCCTCGTGCCGCTCCTGGGCCCGGTCGATCGCGTCCTTCGCGGCGATCCAGTCGACTGCGAGGTCGTAGTCGGGATCCGTGAAGCCGGGTCCCGCCTTGCGGGTCTTGGGGCTCTTCCGGTGGTGGCTGTAGGCGTCCCAGGCGGCATCGGCGACCTGCTGCAGCACTCCCTTCAGCGCCTCGAAGGCGGGATCCTGGAACTGCTCGAGGAACCGTCTGCGGAATTCCATCTCGTCGAGGGTCGGGTCCGGAGTCCCCTTGCGCGCTTCTGGAATGGACAAGGAGGGCTCCTGTGCAGGGGAAGGACGTGTCAAGCTTGCAACGCAGGGTGCCCATGCCGGTTCCGGCATGGCGTCGGCCGATGGCGGTCACTATTTGCTTATTCCGTATCGGCCCTACCTTCCTGCCGCATTGTCAATGGAGCAGCCCATGTCGACCATTCCCACTGTCCGCCTGAACGATGGCAACGCCATGCCGCAATTCGGCTACGGCGTCTGGCGGGTCTCCAACGAGGAAGCCGCCGGCGCCGTCGGCGAGGCCATCAAGGCGGGCTACCGCTCGATCGATACGGCGGCCATCTACGGCAACGAGGAAGGCGTCGGACAGGCCATCAAGGCCGCTCCCGTGGCCCGTGAGGAGCTCTTCATCACCACCAAGGTCTGGAACGACCGTCACGGCTATGACGAAACCCTGCGCGCCTTCGACGAAAGCCTGGCGCGCCTCGGGCTCGACCACGTCGATCTCTACCTCATCCATTGGCCCGTGGCCGGCAGCGAGGCCTATCGCGACACGTGGCGCGCGCTGATCAAGCTGAAGCAGGACGGGCGCGCGAAATCCATCGGCGTGTCGAACTTCATGGTTCAGCATCTGCAGAAGCTGATCGACGAGAGCGGCGTGACCCCGGCGGTCAACCAGATCGAGCTGCATCCGCGCTTCCAGCAGACGGAACTGCGCGCGTTCCATGCGAAGAGCGGCATTGCGACGGAATCCTGGAGCCCGCTCGGGCAGGGCACCCTCCTGAGCGACGAGACCCTCACGGCGATCGGCCGCAAATACGGGAAGACGCCCGCCCAGGTCGTCCTGCGCTGGCATCTCGACAACGGCCTCGTGGTGATTCCGAAATCCGTCACGCCCTCCCGCATGCGCGAGAACATCGACGTGTTCGACTTCAAGCTCGCCGCCGAGGACATGCGTGCGATCGAGACGCTCGACGACGCCTCCGGCCGCGTCGGGCCGGATCCGGCCGTGTTCGGCTAGAGCCTCGGACCCAAAAGTGGACACCACTTTTGGGGTTCATCCGAGGCTCCCTCTCTTGACCGGCGCATCGGATGAGGCGGAAAACCGGGTCCACTTTTCCGCACGATGCGCTAGAGCCTCGGACGTGACCCGGAGGGCCGCGTCAGCGGCCCGCAGGGCCACGCCAGTGAAAAGTGGACCCGGGTTTGGAGTCGGATCCGATGCTCTAGCCTTTGAGCGGCGCACCGCTCGGGACCCTGTCCTGATCGCTCGGCCGATCCACCACCCCGTCATCACCGGGCCGTCCAAGCCACCACCACGTCATCACCGGCCTTGTGCCGGTGATCCCGATTGTTTGAGGCTGACTGCTTTTCCGCATCGGGATGGCCGGCACAAGGCCGGCCATGACGTGGGGAGGGTATCAACCCGATGCTCCGCTCTCGGCCGGCGCATCGTTGAGGGCGAAAAACCGGGTCCACTTTTTCGCACGGTGCGCTGACGGCTGCCAGATCACTACAGGCGGCTCTTCGCGGGGTCGCCTGCCGCCTCCAACTGCTTGTAGATCGCCTCGGCGATCGGCAGGAGCTGGGCGCGATCCGCCTTGGCCGTGACCACGTAGGACAATCCCTTGTCGATCCAGGAACAGGCCGAGACGCCGTCCTGTTCCTCGAAGCGGAAGGACGTCTCGGACTCATTCTCGCGCGACCGGGCATAGAGCGTGAGGCGGCTGCCGCCCGCATTCTCGTACATGAAGAGCGCCGCTGCCTCGCCGCTGTCGGGAAGCAGCCTCCCGCCGATGAGACGATAGCCCTGGGCGTTCAGGTTCGGCGCCGTCAGCGGCTTGCCCACGCGCCGCGACAGCCATTGCACGAGATGCGCCTCCTGATCGCCGGCAACTTCCACCGGGTGCAGGCGCTCGCTCACATAGATGCGATGCGCCGCGATGGCGTTGTCGGCGACGCTCATGGCGTCTGCCTGCCTGTGAGCCCGGGCGCTCCACCAGATGCCGCCCCAGGCTCCCAGGCCTCCCCCGATGACAAGCCATGCCAGTGCGGCGGCGAACGCCGCAGGACGGATCAACGGCGTGCGACGGCGGGCAGCCAGGAGGTTGGCGACGCGAAGACGTGAGGGAATGGGCTCCTGCGCCTTGAAGGAGAGGCGCGCGCGCAAGGCGTCCCGCTGCTCGATCTCGCGCTCGACCTGCATGGCCGCCGCCGGATGATCGGCGAGGTACGCCTTCACCGACTCGCGCTGCGAAGCCGAGAGCCGGCCGTCGACGAAGGCCTGCAGATCGTCCTCTCCGATGGGTCGCTCGCCCGTCACTTCACTCTCCTCAAGGCGGCACCGCGCCCGTGTTCCATGAAATCTCTCAATCGCGCCCGCGCCCGGCTCAAGCGTGACATGACGGTGCCGAGCGGGACGCCGAGCACCTGCGCGGCCTGCTCGTAGGACAGATCCTCGACGCCCACCAGCAGCAGGATGGAGCGCTGCTCCTCCGGAAGAGCCTCGAGCCCTTTCAGGACGTCGCGCAGACCGGCATGGCCCTCGGGGCTCATGTCGGGAGACTGGACATCGTTCAGGACCTCCTCCCCCACGGGTGTGCCGCGCACCTTCCTCTGGCGAAGGCTGTTGATGAACAGGTTGCGCTGGATCGTGAAGAGCCAGGCTCTCAGATCGCCGTCGCGCCGCTGGTTCCAGCGGCTGATCGCACGCTCCAGGGTATCCTGGACGAGATCGTCCGCCGCCTCGCCATCGCGCAGGAGGGCCCAGGCATACCGGCGCAGGCCCGGGATCAGCGGTTCGAGAAGGGAAGCGATCTCGTCCAAGGGCGACTCTCGGCTGGCCGCGTCATTCAACGATGAACGGGCTGCTCCTGCAAGGCTCAGGGGGCCGCGACATGCCAGACATTGTTGACGCCGTCGCCGGTCACCTCGCCCGGTTTGGTGTCCTTGACCCAGAGATAGAGCGGCTTTCCCTTGTAGGCCCATTGCTTGGTCCCGTCGTCGCGGGTGACCACGCTCCAGTCGCCCGAGGCGGCCGCGCTCCCGCCCGCCATCAGCGGTGGCCAGTTCTGGGCGCATTGCCCATTGCAGGCCGACTTGCCGGCGCTGTCGCGGTCGAAGGTGTAGAGGGTCATGCCCTTGGCATCGACGAGGGCCTTGCCCTTGCTCGTATCCGCCACCTTGGCGGGGGCAGAGGATTGAGCAAGCGCGACGGTTGCAGCGACGAGGGCTCCTGCCAGGACGGCCGGACGCAGAAACAGCTTCATGGGTGTCCTCCTGAGGCCGGTGATGGCCACGACATCAGAGACACGCCGGGCTTGGGATTATTCCCAAGGATGGAAAATTTCTATCAGCGCCCCATCGCGTTGAAGCCGTTCTCGTCGACGGGCTCCCGCAATTCGATCCGGTGCCGGCCGTTGTCGCGGATCTGCGCCGTGCGATAGCGGCCGTCAAGCTCGTCTTCGGGATTCTGCAGGATCTCGACTCCGGCCTTGCGGAGGCGCTGGACCTCCTTGTCCACGTCGGGGACGAGGAAGCTGATGACCGGCAACGGCGTCACGGCGACATTGCCCGTGGCATGAGGATCCCGGTCCGCCTCCAGCACGTGATCGACCTCTGTGATCTCCAGCAGGAAGCCGCTCCGCTCCAGCACGGCCTGGCGGCCGGGAACCAGGCTCTGGCTCCCGAGCAGCCGAAACCCGAGCATATCCTGGTACCAGCGGACGCTCTCGTCGAAGTCCGGCGTGCGGATGGAAGCCGAGCTGGAGCGGGCGGGCGACGCGGACTGCGCCCGGGCCGAAGGAAAGCCCGCGATCTGAACTGCCGCGCCGAGGAGGAGAAGGACGGCAAGAAGGCTGCGCCGCGGCATGGGAAAGGAGAAGATGGTCGGTTTCACGGGTGATCCCTCGTCGGCCGCCGGAACTTAGCCGTCTTCTCTCATGAACGTCCTTCGGTCCAGTTCGTTCTTCGAGCCTCAGGTATTCTCGGCCTGCAACAGCTTGAGCAGCAGGCCCGACAGCTGCCCGGCTTCCTTCTCTCCGAGCTTCTCCCCGAAAAAGCGGCTGATGGCGCCGCCATAGACCGGCCACATGCGCTCCTGCAGGGCTCGTCCCGCTTCGGTGATCTCGACGAGCTGCCGCCGCCTGTCGCCGGGAAACGGAATGCGGCGCACGAGCCCGTCGGCTTCCATGCGGTCGAGAAGCCGGGAGAGGTTGTATTGCTCGAACAGCACCGCCGCCTCGATCTCGCGCGGCGTGAGCCGCCCGTCCGGCCCACGCTTCAGCTCCAGCAGCACGTCGTACCAGTGCAGCGACGGAAAGCCGGCGCTTTTCAGCTCCGCCTCGATGCGCCCGACCACGGTGCGCTCGGCCCGGATCAGGCGCCCCCAGGCCTTGATGACGGCGGCGGACGGCTCTTGCATGCGGGCAAACCCTTCCTTGATTCAATGCAAATGCATATAAGTTGACGGATCGATGCATCTGCATCAAAACTTTATGCACTTGCATGGAGAATTGCAATGCCACTCGCCCATCCGTCCGCTTCCGACTCTGCGGCCCTGCTCCTGCGCGTCGCGCTCGGAATCATGTATATCGCTCACAGCGTCGTCCTGAAGTGGATGACCTTCACCCTCGCCGGAACCGCGCAATACTTCGAATCGCTCGGCCTGCCCGGCGCCCTCGCCTACGCCACGTTCCTGGCCGAGTTCATCGGCGGAATCCTGCTCGTGCTCGGCGTGCAGAGCCGCTGGGTGGCGCTGGGCCTGCTGCCGGTCCTGTTCGGCGCCGCCTGGGTGCACGCGGGCAACGGCTGGGTCTTCTCGGCTCAGGGCGGCGGCTGGGAATATCCGCTTTACCTGATCGTCCTGTCCGTTGCACAAGCCCTTCTCGGCGACGGCGCCTATGCCCTCAAGCCCTCCCGCCCCCTGAGCCTTGCCCCCGCCCGGGCCTCCCTCGGGGCCGCGGCCTGATTGCCCTTCAACCCTGGAGAAGACCCATGAAGCTCTATTATTATCCGGGCGCCTGCTCGCTCGCGCCTCACATCGTCGCCCGGGAGGCCGGCATTCCCGTCACCCTGGAGAAGGTCGATCTCGCCAACCGCACCACCGAGACCGGGGCGGACTTCGCCGCCATCAACCCGAAGGGCTATGTGCCGGCGCTCGGCCTGCAGGACGGTTCCGTGCTCACCGAGGCCAGCGCCATCGTCCAGTATCTGGCCGACCAGCAGCCCGACACGGCTCTCGTGCCGCGCCCCGGGACCGTGGAGCGCTACCGCCTGCTCGAATGGCTCGGCTTCATCAGCACCGAGATCCACAAGGGCTTCGGTCCTCTGTGGAACCCGGCCACGCCGGACGCCGTGAAGGCTGCCACCAAGGAGCGCCTCGCGGCCCGGTTCGCCTATCTGGACGGGGCTCTCGCCCGGCAGCCCTTCCTGATGGGCGAGACCTTCACGATCGCGGACGCCTATCTCTTCACGGTCGTGAACTGGGCGAACTTCCACAATGTCGACCTTTCGCCGTTCCCGCACCTGCAGGCTTTCCAGGCCCGCATCGCGGCGCGCCCGAGCGTGCAGCAGGCCCTCGAGGCCGAAGGGCTTCTCAAGTCGGCCGCCTGATCGTGAGAGCACCGGACGTGATTAGTGGACCCAGGTTTGGGTCCGATGCGCCGGTCAAGAGAGGGAGCCTCGGATGAATCCCAAAAGTGGTGTCCACTTTTCACGTCCGAGACTCTAGACCGCGACTCCGATGACGAAGGCCCCGGAGCGATCCGGGGCCTTTTTCACGGCTCGGGACCGGACGAGCGATCACACCACGAGGAAGTCTCCGGCCGCGAGCAGGGTGTGCGGGATGAGCTGCGCGAACTTGATCGCAGCATGGCGGGTACCCATGCCGTCCGCATCGTAGGACAGGGCGCCGGTCTTCTCGTTGTAGAGGACGCGGTCGTCGGCCTCGGCGGCCTTCGCGCCGATATGGAACGCCTCGTCCGACAGGACCCCCTTGGCAAGCCGTCCGAAGATCCGGGACGAGAGATGGATCGCATCCTCGGCAGAGACGAAATCGCCGATCCGGTCCACGTTCGCCGCGCCGAGTCTCGTCGTGAAGGCGAACACGTCGTCGCCCGCGCCGCCGGTCAGCCTGTCCCGTCCAGGCCCGCCGTTGAGGTGGTCGTCGCCGTCGCCGCCCTTGAGAATGTCGGCCGCCCGGCCGCCCCGGAGCACGCGCGCCTCCGGGACGGGAACGGGCTGCGACGGGTGGTCCGTGGGAGCAACCGTCACGCCGCTCGCGGTCACCGTGATGAGGAAATGCCTGTCGAGGGACGCGCCCTTGGGGTCGCTCGCCCGCACGACGATGTCGAAGGATTGATCGCCCGCCGCGAAGGGCGCGTCGACGAGAAGCTGGTCGCCGTGGATGCGGAAGTGCCCGCCGGGATTGGCCGCGAGGAAGTAGCCGAGCGGGTCCCCGTCCGGGTCGACGCCGCTCAGACGCCCGACGAGCGCGCCGGACTTGGCGTCCGCCTCGATGCTCGTGTCGTCGAGGCTGACGGAGGTCGGAGCCGAGTTCGTCGTCGCGGTCAGGGCGATCGTTCGATCGGAGAACTGAGCGTACTCGATGCCGGTGAGCGAGTCGGTGCCTTCGTTCGATTCCGACCGTGTGTCCTTTATAGAGACGCTGCCATTGGCATGCTTCTCAAGGACGTAGTCGGAGAAGTTGCCGCTGAAGATCGCGACATCGACGCCATCGCCGCCGAGCAATGCGTCGCTTCCGGTTCCGCCCTCCAGGGCATCATCGCCCCCGTCTCCTTCGAGAATGTCGTGGCCCCGGTCCCCTGAAATCCTGTTGTCGGCTCCATTGCCAATGAGATGATCCGGCAACGAACTCCCGATGAGATCCTCGATGTTGCGGACGGTGTTCCAGGTGAACGGATTGGTCTGCTGCTTGCCGGTGATCCTGAGATCAATGGTGCCAGCGACGTGCAGCGTGTCGATGCCGCCTCCCCCGTCGACGAAATTGGTGTTGGCGCCCATGTTGAACGTTTCGGATCCGTCGCCCCCATAGGCGATGTCGTTTCCGGCGCTGAAGATCACTTCGCCCTTCAGGATTCCTCCTCGTCCGTCATAGATATTCACCGAGGGGCCGCGCGGGGACAGCCAGGCGCCGCCGCCGAGGACGACCTTCCCGTCGATTTCACCTTTGTTGACCACGATATTGGATCCCATGCCGAGGCCCAATATGGCAGTGTCGCCCCTGATCAGGCCGGTATTGGTGATCGACAGGGTGTCGTCCGGGGCATCGTACCCATAGAAATAGATGCCGTCTCCGCCCACGATCGTGCCGGAATTCGTAATGCTGGTCTGAGTCCCTCTCGTCGTGTCGAGGAGGATCGCCGCGCCTTCTGCATGGATTCTCCCGGCATTGTTGAGCACATTGAACCAATGCTCTTCATTCGGGGTTGCGAACGTAATCGCGGTCGTCGAACCCAGGACCGATCCGGTCGCTGAAACCTCGATCCGCCCCGATGTGGCGACCGCCGTATCCTTCTCGCTCTGGACGGTCCCATCCAGAAGCAACGTGTTGCGCTCGCCGCTGATGCCGAACGAGCCCCATCCTGAGGCACTGATGGAACAACCATCCGCCAGGATCACCGTATCGTCGGATTGCAGCTGAAGCGCGGTCTCGCGGTCCTTCGTCGTCGGCGGCAGAGGACGGGTTTCGTCGATCACATAGACGGTCACGGCACGCTCCGTTGCTTCAAGTTCCATGTGATATAGTGTTTCGATAACCTTAGCAATTCGCTGTGCGCTGGAGCACAAAAGAAAAGCCCCGGAGTTTCCTCCGGGGCTTCCCTTACGTCAGTGCTGTTGGAGCGACTTCTTGGAAGTCCATGCCGCCACTCAAGTCCGGCCTGCCGGACTTGAGCTTCCCTCAGGAAGGGGCGGCCTGAATCGGACCCTTTAGAAGTCCATGCCGCCCATGCCGCCCATGCCGCCGCCCGGCATGGCCGGAGCGGATTCGCGCTTGGGAGCCTCGGCCACCATGGCCTCGGTGGTGACGAGCAGGCCGGCGACCGAAGCCGCGTCCTGCAGAGCCGTGCGGACGACCTTCGCCGGATCGACGATGCCGGCCTGGAGCATGTCCACGAACTCTTCCGTCTGGGCGTTGAAGCCGAAGGTGTCGGACTTCGTGTTGTCGCCGATCTTGCCGACAACGATCGAGCCTTCGACGCCCGCGTTCTCGGCGATCTGACGGATCGGAGCCTCGAGAGCGCGCAGCACGATCTTGATGCCGGCATTCACGTCGGCGTTGTCGCTCTGGAGCTTGGCCACCGCCGCCTTGGCGCGCAGCAGAGCCGTGCCGCCGCCGGGGACGATGCCTTCTTCCACCGCGGCCCGGGTGGCGTTCAGGGCGTCGTCGACGCGGTCCTTCTTCTCCTTCACCTCGACCTCGGTCGCGCCGCCGACGCGGATCACCGCGACGCCGCCGGCGAGCTTGGCCAGACGCTCCTGGAGCTTCTCACGGTCGTAGTCCGAGGTGGTTTCCTCGATCTGCGCCTTGATCTGCTGAACGCGAGCCTCGATGTCCTGTGTAGACCCAGCACCATCGATGATCGTGGTGTTTTCCTTCTCGATGCGCACGCGCTTGGCGCGGCCGAGCATGTCGAGGGTGACGTTCTCGAGCTTGATGCCGAGGTCTTCGGAGATCGTCTGACCGGCGGTCAGGATCGCGATGTCCTCCAGCATGGCCTTGCGGCGGTCGCCGAAGCCGGGAGCCTTCACGGCGGCGATCTTCAGGCCACCGCGGAGTTTATTGACCACGAGGGTGGCGAGCGCCTCGCCCTCGATGTCTTCCGCCACAATCAGCAGCGGCTTGCTGGTCTGCACCACGGCCTCGAGGATCGGCAGGAGTGACTGCAAGGACGAGAGCTTCTTCTCGTGGATGAGGATGTAGGGATCCTCGAGTTCCGCGATCATCTTCTCGGCATTGGTGATGAAGTACGGCGAGAGATAGCCGCGGTCGAACTGCATGCCTTCCACGACATCGAGCTCGGTCTCGGCGGTCTTGGCCTCTTCGACCGTGATGACACCCTCGTTGCCGACCTTCTGCATCGCCTGGGCGATCATCTCGCCGATGTCCTTGTCGCCGTTGGCGGAAATCGTGCCGACCTGGGCCACTTCCT